>NZ_QZFV01000096.1:0-52988 GCF_003600245.1 Amycolatopsis panacis | reverse complement strand
GGGATGGTGTGGTGGCGACTCTCGTGGTGCTGGGGCGGAGCGATGGCGACTTTCGCGTCGAGGGGGCGATGCGAACGGGACTTTCGTGACACTGCGGTTGGTGCGAGAGGGCCGTTCACAGCGCGGGTGGTCGGGCGAGAGGGACTCTCGCGCCGACGTGTCGGTGCGGCAGGGACGTTCGCGGCGAGGTGGTGGCGCGAGGGGGCCGTTCGCAGTGAGGGTGGTGGTGTGAGGGGGCCGCTCGCGGCGGTGGGGATGGTGTGGTGGCGACTCTCGTGGTGCTGGGGCGGAGCGATGGCGACTTTCGCGTCGAGGGGGCGATGCGAACGGGACTTTCGTGACACTGCGGTTGGTGCGAGAGGGCCGTTCACAGCGCGGGCGGGTCGGGTGACAGGGACTCTCGTTGCAAAGGGTGGTGGTGTGAGGGGCAATTCGCGGCGCGAGTGGTGGTGTGAGGGGGCCGTTCGCGGCGAGGCGTCGGTGCGGAAGGGACTTTCGTGGCGAGGATGGCGGTGTGGGAAGGACTCTCGTGGCGAAGGTGGCGTTGTGAGAGGGACTTTCGTGACGGGCCAAAGCCGCCAGCCCCCAACCCCGGCCGAGCCCCGAGCCGAGCCCCGAGCCGAACCCCGGCCAAACACCCAGTCAAACACCCACCCGGACCACCGGCCAGAAAGGCCTACCCGAACATCTCCCTCGCCGAGACCGGCCGGCCAAGGTGGTACCCCTGGGCCTGATCGCACCCCAGTTCCCGAAGCAGCTCCAGCTCGTCCGCGGTCTCCACGCCCTCCGCGACCACCGTCAGGCCCACCGCATGGGCCATCGCGATGATGCTCGCCACAATGGCGGCGGCGTCCCGGGAATCGGCGATTCCGGTGATGAACGAGCGGTCGATCTTCAGGGTGTCCAGGGTCAGGCGGCGTAGCTGGGCCAGTGACGAGTATCCGGTGCCGAAGTCGTCGATGGCCAGCAGGACGCCAAGGGAACGCAAGGCGGTCAGGACTTCCGCGGCGGCGGAGGCATCGCGCATCAGGGCGCTTTCGGTTACCTCCAGGGTCAGTGCCTCCGGAGGCAGGCCGGTGGTCGACAGTACGTCGCGGACGGCGGGGATCAGGTGTGGGTCGTCCAGTTGACGCACCGACAAGTTGACCTTCAGGCTCAGACCGAGACCGTGTTCGGTGCGTTGGGCGGCCAGTTCCCGCGCTGTGTCCTGCAGGATGAACTTGCCCAGGATGTTGATCAGTTCGCTTTCCTCGGCGAGCGGGATGAACTCGGCGGGGGAGATCGCGCCGTGCTTCGGGTGGGTCCAGCGCAGCAGGGCCTCCACCGCGACCATTTCCCCGGTCCGCAGGTCGACCACCGGTTGGTAGGCCGCCCACAGCTGTCCACTGTGGACGGCCTCGCGCAGGTCCTGCTCCATCCGCAGCCTGCGTTGCATCCGCATCCGCATTTCCACGTCGAAGAACTCGAACCGGCCGCGGCCGCGGGCTTTCGCCTGGTACATCGCGATGTCCGCGTCGCGCAGCAGGTCCTCGGCCGAGCGCGGGTCGGTTTCGCCGATCAGCACGATGCCCGTGCTCGCGTCCAGGTGCAGCTGCCTGCCGTGCACGGTCACCGGTTCGGCCAGTACCGAACGCAAGTGTGCGGCGAACGTCCGGACTTCCGCCACCTCGGTGGCCTCGGTGGTGACCACGACGAACTCGTCCCCACCGAGTCTGCCGACCACGTCCGCGGGGCCGGTGGCCCGCCGCAGCCGCTCGCCGGCGACGCGCAGCACCTGATCGCCGACCGGATGCCCGAGGGAATCGTTGATCAGCTTGAACTTGTCCAGATCGAGAAACAGCACAGTGGTCGCGCCGGGACGGTTGCGCCGGTCGAGCCGGTCCAGCACCAGCGTCCGGTTCGCCAAGCGGGTCAACGGATCGTGCGTCGCGTCGTGGGCCAGGCGGGCGCTGATCGCGCGCCGTTCGGTGATGTCGGTGAACGAGATGACCACTGCGACGCCGTGCGGATCGTCCGGATCCAGCAGCCGCGAGGTGAGCGCGACCCACACGTCGCGCCCGTCCGGCCGGCGTAGCCGCACCACCTGGCCGTTCTGCGTGATCCCGGTCCGCCGGGTGCGCGCTGACGGCAGCTCGTCCGCCGGGATCCGTGCGCCGGACTCGTCATAGAGCACGAGCGTCGCGCACGGCACGCCGATCAGCTGCGCCGGAGGCACGCCGAGAATGCGCGCGGCGGCTGGGTTCACCGATTCGATCAGCCCGTCCGGCCGCACGACCACCACGCCTTCGTCCAGCGCCGCGACCACCGTGCGGTAGTGCAGTTCGGCCCGGTGCCGCGCGGTCTGGTCGGCACAGACGACCACGTACCCGTCGGTGGCCTCGGCCACGGAGACCTGTACCGACAACGGCGCTCCGTCCCGCCGGTGGTGGGTTTGGCCGACCACTCCGCCGGTCCGCAGCGCCGCTTCCGGATCCAGCTCCGCGCCGAGGACTTCGCGGATCCGCCTGCCGATCGCCTCATGCATCGGCCAGCGGTACACACTTTCCGCAGCAGGGTTCCAGCTTGTCACGATGCCGTCCGCGGTGATCGCGACGATGGCGTCGCTGACCTGCGAGACCAGCGCCGCCCGCGCGCGCACGGCGGCCGCTGCGGCCAGCTTCGGGGTGACGTCGCGGATCACGACCTGATACGACGGCGTGCCCGAGTCGGTCGTGCGCACGGAGATCGTCTCGGCGGTGAACTTGCTTCCGTCGACCCGGGTGAACATGGCTTCAATCGGCTCGGATTCGGCGTTGGCGAGCAGCCCACCGGCGGATTCCGCGGTTACGAACTCGGCAAACGGGCGACCGACCAGCTCGGCGGGGGACCGAGCGGCGAACAGGTCGAGTGCGGCCCGGTTGGCGTAGGTGATCATCCCGCCCTGGTGCACGCAGATCGCGTCCGGGCTCAGCTCCACCAGCACCCGGTACCGGTCGGCCAGCTCGCCCAGATCGGAGCGGCCCGGCGAATCCTCCGGCATCGCGGACAAGACGCCAAGCAAACCGGTCGTGCAGCCCTGATCGCCTACCGTGCGGGCCCGCAGCCGGATCCGCCTGCGCGTGCCGTCCGCCGCGTCGTAAGGCTGCTCCAGCTCGAAGTCCCGGTCCGGTCTGGTGCGGGGCAGTTGCACGGTGAGCGGGCTGAGCAGGTCGGTGAGCCGTCCGCTCAGCTCGTTGCCGCTCACTCCGGGATGGCCCAGCACGGTGTCCAGGCCGGGCAGCCAGGTCAGCGTGGCCGGACCGGCACTGGTGTGCAGTGCGAACACGACGTCCCCGCTATCGGCCTGGTGCAGGCCGGCCAGCCGGGCCCGCCAGATGGCGGAGTCGGTGTCGTCGATCGGCCCGCCGGCTAGGGCGTCAGCCTCCATATGCGTCCAGACCCCCTGTGTCGGCAGATGGCCCGTCGATTACACCACCGAGTGAAGCTCGTGTATATGAGTGCGCGCCGCTTCCTTGAATCACTCTTCCGGCCCAGACGGTTCGCTCGCTCGTCGGAGGCGGTCTCGTGGGTGTGTACGCTCCGCGTTGGGCGGAGCCGGGTTCAGACGGCCTGTTTGGCCTGGTCTGCCCGCAGCTTTGGTCCCCAGCAGAGCAGGCCGAAGTGTGCGGCCACGACGTGCCCGAGCATGGTGATGACCGAGTCGAGGCTGCCCGGGTCGTCCACCACGTAGACCAGGACGATGAACAGCTCCAATGCCACCAGTGCGACGATCCGCGCCTGCCCGCGAGCCAGACAGGCGAGCGCGCCCGCGGTGGTGAGGAAGCCGTAGCTGACGCCGATGTCCAGCCAGCGACCGGCGGAGTTCGGCAGGACGGCGGTGTTGATCAGCGCCATCACCGGCAGTTCGGTGGCGAGGGTGGCCACGATGTGGCCGCTGAAGAAGACGAGCGCGGTCCGGCCGGGGCCGAAACGCCGTTCGAGCGGGGCGATGGCCAGCGCGAAGATCGCCGCGTAGGCGATCCAGCCGCCGTCCTCGATCCAGATCGCGCTGGTCAGCAGCGAGGTGAGCGGGCGGCGCCACAGGTTGTGCGCGTCGGTGCTGGACAGCTGCAGCAGCTTCGCGGTGAGCACCGGATCGGCGAACCGCAGCACGAGCGTGGTGCACAGCAGCAGAACGAGGTAGCTGAACGTGAACGGCGTACTCCGTGGGGAGGGCAGGTAACGCAGCCAGGCCCGGCCGGCCCGCCGCGGAAAGCAGCCGTCCAGGCCGGACAGGGAGCCGGGCATGCGGGCCGAGCGCAGCAGGTCCCAGCAGAGGTAGCGGACCTGGTTGAGCGAAGGAAATTTCCAGGGAATGTCCCGTTCACCGGTGCCGCGCAGCCGGGGGAGCACGGGCGCCGGCGGACGCGGCAGCAGGTCTCCGTGACGGCGGGGCATAGTTCCAGTGTGGCTGGCCGGGCTGTGAGAACCCTGTGATCGTCACCGGCGTGATGTCGCACGCTGGGTGGCGCCGCGCCGCGCCGGCTTAACGGCTGTGAAGGGTCCCTTCACGGACGCAGAGGCTGTGAAGGGTCCCTTCACAGCCTTCAGGGTGCAAGCCCGCGCCGAGTGGCAGCATGTTCGCGGAGCCGGAGCCGGAGCCGGCAGCCCCGATCCAGCGAAACCCGGCGTGCCGCGCCTACTCGGCTGAGAAGGAAAAGCCCGGTCCGCCCACGCAGCGCGCGAGCGGACCGGGCTTCCGGTTCAGTGCTGGGTTTCAGTGCCAGGGGTCACCGCTGAGAAAGGCGGCGCCTCCGGCGGCTGGCGAACACGAGCCCCGCACCGGTGGCGAGGAGCATCGCACCGCCGATCAGCAACGCCGGCAGGATCGGCACACCGGTCGAGGCCAGTCCGACGTTTCCGGCCTGCGCCGGGGCCGGGCCCGAAGGCGCGGCCGGCGGCGTGCCCGGCGCCGGGTTGGACGGGGGAGCCGGGGTAGTCGGAGTGGTCGGAGTGGTCGGCGGCACCGGCTTCGGGATGTAGACGCCCGCGTCGATGGTGTGGTCCACCCCGCCGGCCTGAGCCGGTGCGGTGACCGGCGCGAAGCCGTTGCAGAGCCGCCCGGAGGTGGGCGGGACGACGTTGGAGTCGTGCGCCCGGTCCGGTCCGGCCGTCGGCAGGGTGAAGCGCAGGTCGGTCGCCGGTGGCTGCTCGGGCACGTTGTCCGTGTCCGCGGTGCAGACGTCGAACTGCACGGTGTACTTCGCGCCCGGCTTCAGCTGGTATTCGGCACCGACGCCGCCGAAGTAGTATTCGCCCGCCTTGTCGGTCTGCGTGGTGGCGACCTGCTTGCCATCCGCGTCGAGCAGGTTCACGGTCGCCTTGGCCAGCGCGACCTCGTCGGTCCGGTGCGGGTCCTGGATACCGTTGTGGTCGCCGTCGAACCAGACGAGGTTGCCGATCTGGATCGGCGCGTTCGCGGCCTGGTAGGCGATGTCGCCGAGCCCGCCGGCCTTGCCGAAGCTGTTGGCCGGATCGACGAACTGGTAGCCGTGCTTCGGATTCTCCTGGCCGGGCCCGACGCTGCCGTCGATGTCGTAGTAGCCGACACCGTCGGAGCTGACGTTCTGCGCCGGGTCGAGCTGGGTACTGATCACCCACTGCTGCTGCGGGATGTAGGCGACCGAACCCTGCGCCGCCTCCTGGTGCAGGCCGTTGCCGGACCGGCTGGGGTCGAAGAAGTCGCCCGGGAAGTACTCGACGACGCCGGCCGGCTCGTGGCCGTTGTTCGCGTTGGTGCCGTGGTTCGGGCACACGCCGGTGCCCTCCCAGTCGTAGCCGCCGCCAGGAGCCGCGCATGCCATGGTGATGTCCCCGCCGGACATGCCGGTGGCGACCCCGGTCTTGTCCGGCCGCGGGTCGATGCCGGAGCCGAAGACGTCCATGAACCGGTCACGGAACCCGAGGATCATCGAGCCGTCGCGGGAGAACGCCAGGCTCGCCAGCTCCGGTTCCGGGTTGATCCCCGGCCCGTGCTTGATGAAGTTGTCCCACGAGGAGAATCTGGTGTCCCACGGATTCCAGTGGCTGGTGTTGTCGTCGGTGATCCCGCCGATCACGTAGCCGCGGGCGAAGTCGAGACCGTGTGTGAGCACCGGCGTGAACTTCCCGCCGTCATAGGTATAGACCACTGCCTTGAGGTCCGCACGCTTCTGCGTGCTTTCCGCCGAGCAGATGCCGCCGACGTACAGCTTCGCGTCGTGCGCGGTGACGGCGAACGGGCGCCAGTCATCGGCTGCCGCGCAGTCCGGGTCCGGAATGCGGACGGTCTTCTCCACCTTCGCTGTGGCGCCGGTCGCGGCGAAGCTGACCAGCGTGCGGTCCAGCAGGTTGACCGCGTACAGCGTCTTCCCGTCCTCGGTCAGCGCGATTCCGCCGAGGCTCTCCTTGCCGGAGGCATCCACGAAATTCTGGTCCTTGCGCATGTCCACGGTGCCGTGTTCGGTGGCCGTGGCGCCCGGCACCTTCGCGAACAGCTGAGGTGCGCCGCCCTTGAGCGGCGTCGTGTAGATCGCGCCGCCGCCTTCGGGGCCGTAGAGGGTGAACCGCTTCGCGAAGGCCGACTGGAAAATGCGGCCGCGGTGCTTGTCGTAGGCCAGCCCCCAGGTCGCGCCGACCTGCGCTTGCGTGTTCACCACGGTCGGGCAGGGCGAATCCGCCGGGCAGGTGCCGCGGTTCTTGCGGTCGAACGAGACCAGCGCGCGGCTGTTCGGATCGGGCGCGCTGCCGTCGGTGTTCACCGCGGGGCTTTGCACCGGCACGTAGTACTTCGCGTCCGGCAGCGTGTGGTCGGCCGGGTTCCAGACGCCGGTGATCACCGAGGCGTCCTTGCCCTCGCGCAGATCCACGAACGTGGTGAAACTGTCGAAGTGGTTTTTCTGCGTGGACGCCGGCGCGGCCTGCAAATACGCGCGGTACGGGTCCGGAATCGACACATCGACCCGGTACTGCCCACCGGTCAGCGTCGTCGACGCGGGCAGCACCACCTTGCCCGCCGCGTCCGTCCGCCCGCGCACCTGATGTCCCGGTGGATCGGTGACCACCACGGACATCCCAGGCTGCGGGGTGTCCATGGTGGTGTTGATGATTCCGGTACCGAAGAAGTCGCGGAGCACTTGGACGGTGAGCTTCCCGTCCTCGGCGGCGGCCCCGGCCACCCCGGTCGTGGCCGCCATTCCGACGGCCGCACTGCTGCCCAGCAGGAGCCCGGCCGCGGCCGCGCGGACCAGCCGGGATCTGCCGATGGTTCTTCTGCCGCTTCGACTCATGATTGCGGGCTCTCCGTTCTGCGCGCAGGAAAGTGCGCTGCGTTCCCCAAAGCTGTCACAGTGAACCAGAAAAGGGGTCCGAACGGTTGCGGGGCTCGGGTGAATAAGCGGGTGAATTGCGCATCCTGCTACGGTCACTCACTGTGCTGGTCAATCGGAGACGCCGAATCCTCGCGGCGGTAGTGGTCGTGCTCGCGCTCGGCGCGGGAATGGGGGCGTGGATCGCCGCCGGTTCCGGTGACTCCGGTCCGCGTCCGGTGACCGCGGACGAGGCGAGCCGGCTGGCGATCATGCGTTTCCGGGACTTTCAGGCGGGCGGCCGGGCGGTGACGATCACCGTGCCCGATACCGCCGGCGAAATGGTGGTCACCGGTTCGGTCGATTACCGCGGGAACAGCGGTTACGCAGTGGTGAAGGGCAAGGGGCGCAACGACTCCAGTGCTGGGCTGATCCGGTGGACGGCCACTCGCGTGGCCGTCCGGCCGATGCCGGCCGCTCCGGAGGGCGCACCCGTGCATCCGCCCGCCGACGGCTGGACCGATCGCGCGCTCGATCCGACGGCCGGGCCGCTCGACCGGGCGTTGGCGATTGTGCTCGGGCTCGGCAATGACCGGCCCGATAACGCACAATTGCTGCCACAGAATGGTGCCGCGTGGATAGCCGCCGATCAGGTGAACGGACGTCCGGTTGACGTTTTCACCGGTCCGGAATCCCGGGATCGGCCGGGTAACGCGGAATCCGTGCGGTATTGGCTGGCCGCGGACGGCATTCTGTACCGGGTGCGGGCGATGATCCCCGGGGAAACGGATCCGGTCGTCATCGATTTCGACACCCACGAATTCGTGGCGATACCCCCTGCCGGCTGACGTATTCCGCCGTTTTCCGTCAGGGGACCCGCACCGAAGCCCGGTCGGCCAGCAGGGTGGCCGCCGGAACCGTGACCTTCGTGAGATCCGGAAACGCCGGTATGGCCGGGACCTGGGTCGGCCCTGCGGTGCTCGCGTTCGGGAACTGCGGCTGCGCCGGTGGTTCGGCCACTTCGGTGAACGGGATCCCGGGCGGGGGTTTCGGAGCCGGCCAGGTGCCGGCCGGGGAAACGGCCGTCGCGGCTACGGGACACGTGGCGCTCATCGCGAGTCCCTCCGGAATCGTGCGTAGTTCCCCGGAATCAACGCAGTTTCCGCTGCCCTTCGTGGTGCCGGGAAAGGTCCAGCCCACGTCGATGCCGTTGCCGGCGAAGACGTCCTCGGTGATCCGGTTGCCTTGCGGTGGAAGGTCCTGGCCCGCGGTGAGCACGAGCCCGGCGTTGGCGTTGCCGGTGATCCGGTTGCGCAGCACCTGGTTGCCGCTGCCACCGTCGATGCCGACCCCGATACCCCAGCCGCCGTCGGCCTGCTGCGGCGTGGCCGGCTGCTGGTTGCCCGCGACCAGGTTTCCGGCGATCACGGCGTCCTGCTGCGGCAGCAGTTTCTCCTGGTGATCGGAATCGGTGGTGAGCCCGACCCGGTTGCCGACGAACCGGTTGCCGACGACGTACATCTCGCCGCTCGCGTTCGTGCCCTCGTAGCCGACCGCGTTGAGTTCGGCGACGTTGTCCCGCACGACCGTCCGGCAAGGCTTGCACTGACCGACGTAGATTCCCGAATCGGCACCGCCAGACGTGTACGACTGCTCGATCACGCCGTTCTGCGCGGAAAATGCATAGATTCCGTAGAGGCCATTGCGGGTCGCGGTGACGTGCGAGACGAGGAACGAGTCCAGGAACCGGATCGGTTCGTCGCCGGTGTCGTACCCGCCGTCGCGGCCGGGCAGGCCCGCCGCGGCCTTCACCGAACCGGTCACGAGCACGCCGTTCTGCGTGTTGTTCCGTACGGTCAGGTTCTCCACCGCGACGCCGGGCGCGGAAACGACGACGCCGTTGTCCCGCTGCAATTGCCCGTCGAGGACTACTTTCTCCCGCACTTCGCCGCGGAGCGTGACGTGCGGCGTGCCGAGTTTCACCGTTTCGTGGTATTCCCCCGGGGCGACGAGCACCAGGTCTCCGGACTGTGCCAGGGAAACGGCCGCGGAAATCGTCGGGGCGTCGGCCGGTACCCGGATCGTGACCCCCGTGCCGTCCGGGCGATGTCCCTCGGCCGAAGAAGAACCACAGCCGCTGAGCAACACGGTGCACAACCCCAGGATCGCCGCAACGGCGCGAAAACGCATGTGCTCAGTCTGGCACGACAGCGGAACTCGACGGCGGCGCCGTCTTCTGCCACGCTGCCCGTCGTGAATTCCGCCGAGCGCCGAACGTCCCGCCGCGCTTTTCTCGGAGCAGCCGTGACCACCGGACTGGCCGCCGGGTGCCACGCGGCCTCCGCACCCGGTCCTGTGGTGACCGCCGTTCCGGCCACCGGTGCCCAGCAGGCCGGGGTCGCCCTGCCCGGGACGCCGCAACCGCACCTGCTGGTCGTGGTCGCCGATATTTCCGTTGCGCCGGGCCCATTACTGGCCGATCTCGGCCGGCACGTCCAGGTGCTCACCGCCGACGCCGACGATCGTCTGCTGGGGTTGCCCACGGGCGATCTCACCGTGACGATCGGCGTCGGCCCGCGACTGGTCCGGGAGCGCGACCCGAAACTGCCGGGTGCGACGGATCTCGCGCCGTCGTCGCATGAAGCGATCGCTCCGGAGGCGCGCGGTGGTGATTTACTGCTCCAATTGTGTGCGAGTGATCCGCTGGTCCCGCCGGTCGCCGCGGCTGCGTTGCTGGCGCGGCCCGGCGTACGCGAACGTTGGCGGCAGTCGGGCAGCCGTGGTCCGCACGTGCCGGTGACCGGTGAGTTGAGCGCGCCGCGGAACCTGCTGGGTTTCGTGGACGGCATCGTCGGCCCGCACACCGACGCCGACCGGCAACGGGATCTGTGGCTCGCCGGCCCGGCGCCGGTGGCGGGCGGGACGATCGCCGTGGTCCGCCGCATGGAACTCGACCTGACGCGGTTCGCCGGGTTGCCGGTCGCCGCGCAGGAAGGGGTTTTCGGTCGCCGCCGTGACACCGGGGTGCCGTTGTCCGGTGGTGTTATCGCCGATGGTCCCGAGCTGGGCGCGAAAACCCCGGACGGCCGCTACCTGGTGCCCGCGGACGCGCACATTCGCCGTGCGCACGCGAACGTCGTCGGCGTCGGGTCGATGCTTCGGCGCGGCTACAGCATGGACAGTCCGGCGCCGGGTTTGGTGTTCGTGAGTTTCCAGAATGACTTGCGCACGTTCACCGCCACCCTCGCGCATATGGAAGGCGGGGACGCTTTGCTGCCGTTCACGACTACTACCGCCAGCGGGACCTTTTTGATCCTGCCGGGTTTCGACGGGGGGCGTCCGCTGGGGTCGACGGTGTTCTCCTGAGCCTCGAAGTCCACAAAGGACAGTTCGGCCGCGAGTGGGCTCGAATCCGCCGGTCGCGGATAGTGTGCGGACGCTCACGCAGGGTCCGGCCCGGAGCGCCTCGACGATCACCGGCGGTTGTGCTCAGATGACGGTGAAGATAGTGGACTGCACGGCCAGTCAAGGGAGGCCGCCGGCAGCCGGTTCCACCGTCCGGTGACCGGCTTCGCGGAGACCGAGCAGCACCCGGGTCTGGTCCTGCGCTTGCCGGAGGAGTAGCAGCTATGAGCACCGAGACCGTCCTCGTCGTCGGCGCCGGGCAGAGTGGGTTCCAGACTGCGGCGTCGTTGCGGGACAAGGGATTCGCCGGACGGGTGGTGCTGATCGGCGACGAGCCCGGCGTACCGTACCAGCGGCCCCCGCTGTCCAAGGCCTACCTCGAAGGCGCGGCCGGGGACGAGCAGCTGCGCCTGCGGCCGGAGGACTTCTTCGCGGAGAAGGACATCCGGCTGGTGCCCGGCCGGGTCGCCGGAATCGATCGCACGGCCGCGCGGGTCCGGCTCGCTGACGGTTCGGAACTTGGCTACGACCACCTGGTGCTCGCCACCGGCGCCCGCAACCGTTCGCTCCCGGTGCCCGGCGCCGATCTCGACGGCGTACTGATGCTGCGCACCCGCGACGACGCCGATCGGCTGCGTGCCTCGCTGGCGGCCGCGCGCGACGTGGTGGTGATCGGCGGCGGCTTCATCGGCCTGGAATTCGCCGCGCACGCCGGTCGCCCGGTCACCGTTGTGGAGGCGCAGGACCGTCTGCTGGCGCGGGTCGCGTCGCCGGAGATCTCCGAGTTCTTCGCCGAGCACCACCGCGCGGCCGGGCACACGGTGCTGCTCGGCACCGGTGTGAGCGCGCTGCACGGTGCGGAATGCGTGGAGTCGGTCGAGTTGTCGGACGGCCGCCGGTTGCCTGCGGATCTCGTGGTGGTCGCGGTCGGCGTGCTGCCGGAGACGGCGCTCGCCGAGCAATCCGGGCTGGACGTGGCCAACGGCGTGGTGGTGGACGAGCACCTGTGCACTGGCGACCCGAAGATCTTCGCGATCGGTGACTGTGCCAGCTTCCCGTGCGTGCAGGCCGACGCGGTGACGCGGCTGGAATCTGTGCAGAACGCGGTGGATCAGGGCCGTTCGGTGGCCGCGGCGATCACCGGCGAACGCGCCCGCTACGACAGCCTGCCGTGGTTCTGGACCGACCAGACCGGGGCGAAGCTGCAGATCGCGGGCATCCTCGCGGCGGCGGACCGGACCGAGGTCACCGGTGACCGGGCGGCGGGCAGGTTCTCCGTGCTCTCCTTCCGGAACGACGTGCTCATCGCGGTGGAGTCGGTCAACCGCCCGCCGGACCACATCGCCGCGCGCCGCCTGTTCACCGCCGAACCGCGGCCGTCCTACGCCGATCTCGAAGCCGATTCGTTCGATCTCAAGGCGCATCTCAGGACGCGAGCCGCCGTGTCAACCCAAGGTTGACGATCCGAATTCGTCAACCTACAGTTGACGGCATGACCGGTGCAGTGAAGCTCGACGACCTCATCAACGCGATCAAAGCCAACAACGAAACCGACCAACTCGCCCAGCTGACCGACGCGGTGTACCTCGGGCAGCATCTCGGGGAGCTGGCCGACCATCTGATCGGCCACTTCGTGGATCAAGCCCGGCGGTCCGGCGCTTCGTGGACCGACATCGGCGCCAGCATGGGTGTGACCAAGCAGGCCGCGCAGAAGCGCTTCGTGCCCAAGAGCGCCGACACCAGTGGGACGATCGAGCGGTTGTACGGCCGCTACACCGACCGCGCGCGGCACGTGATCGTCGCGGCGCAGGAGGCGGCGCTCGACGCGAAAAGCCCGGGCATCGACACCGTCCACCTCGTGCTGGGGCTGCTGTCCGAGCCCGCTGCGTTGGCCGCGGGGGTGCTCGTGTTCCAGGGCGCCACCTTGGAAGCGGTGAAGGAGGCCGCGGAGGCGAAGCTGCCGGAGCCGGTCGACCCGGTCCCGAATCCGGTGCCGTTCACACCCACGGCGAAGAAGACGATGGAGCTGACTCTGCGCGAGGGGCTGCGTCTCGGGCACAACTACATCGGCACCGAGCATCTCTTGCTGGCTCTGCTGGAACAGGGCGAGGGCGGCGGCTACGAGGTGCTCACCGAGCTTGGCATCACGAAGGACGCCGCCGAAGCCAAGATCAAGGAAGCCGTTGCGGAGATCTTCGCGACGCGGCAGCAGTAAGGCTGTGAAGGGACCCTTCACGGACGCTGAGTCCGTGAAGGGTCCCTTCACAGCCTGAAAAGCGAGGGTCAGGCGTCGATCTCGGAGCGGTCGGTGGTGGCCCACAGCGTGTGGAACGAGCCGGGACGGTCGACGCGGCGGTACGTGTGCGCGCCGAAGAAGTCCCGCTGGCCCTGAACGAGCGCGGCGGGCAGACGGTCGGCCCGAAGGCCGTCGTAGTAGGCCAGTGCGGTGGAGAAGCCCGGAGTCGGGATGCCGAGGCGCACCGCAGTGGAGATGACCGAACGCCACGAGTCCTGCGCGTCCTCCACGGCCTTGCGGAACCCGCCGGACGTAAGCAGCGTCGGCAAGCCGGGCTCCTCTGCGTACGCGGACGTGATGTCGTTGAGGAACTTCGCGCGGATGATGCAGCCGCCGCGCCAGATCGAGGCGACGCGGCCGAGGTCGATGTCCCATCCGTACTCTGCGGCGCCGGCCTGGATCTGGTTGAAGCCCTGTGCGTACGCGACGACCTTCGACGCGTACAGCGCTTGCTCCACGTCGTCGGCGAAGGTCTGCAGCGCGGCCCCGTTCAACGGCGCCCGCGACGGCCCGCCCAGGCCGCGCGCGGCTTCACGAAGCGGCTTCGAGCCGGACAGCGAACGCGCGAACACTGCCTCCGCGATCCCGCTGATCGGCACGCCGAGATCCAGCCCGATCTGCACGGTCCAGCGGCCGGTGCCCTTCTGCTCCGCGGCGTCCTCCACCACGTCCACGAACGGCTTCCCGGAGCCGGCGTCCACGTGCTTGAGCACCTCGGAGGTGATCTCGATCAGGTACGAGTCGAGCCGCCCGGTGTTCCAGGTCTTGAACACTTCGGCGATCTCGGCGGGCGCGTAGCCCGCGGCACCGCGCAGCAGGTCGAACGACTCGGCGATCAGCTGCATATCGGCGTACTCGATGCCGTTGTGCACCATCTTCACGAAGTGGCCCGCGCCGTCCGCGCCGATGTGCGTGCAGCACGGCTCGCCATCGACCTTCGCCGAGATGTCCTCGAACAACGGCCCGAGGGACTCGTAGGAGGCCTTCGAACCACCCGGCATGATGCTCGGACCGTGTAGCGCGCCTTCCTCGCCGCCGGACACGCCGCTGCCGACGAAGTGCAGGCCACGCTCACGCAGCGCCTTCTCGCGCCGCCGCGTGTCCGCGAAGTGCGCGTTGCCCGCGTCGATGAGTACGTCACCCTGCTCCAGCAGGGGCGCGAACTCCTCGATCACCGCGTCGGTCGGCTCGCCCGCCTTGACCATGATCACGATCTGCCGCGGCCGCTGGAGAGCGTCGACGAACTCCTGCGCGGAGTACGCCGGGATGAACTCGCCCTCGTCGCCGAACTCCTCGACGAGCTTGCGGGTCCGCTCCGCGGAGCGGTTGTGCAGGGCGACCGTGTGCCCGTGCCGGGCCAGGTTCCGCGCCAGGTTACGGCCCATGACCGCGAGGCCGGTGACCCCGATGCTCGCCTTCTTGCTCATCCGAACCCTTTCCGAAGTCTCTGCCGGAGTCCGAGGGTAGTCCGGCCGGACGCGCCGGGGCGGGTCGTCGGTGGGTGAGGCGCTCCTACGCTCTCGGTTCAGGCGAAGCAGTGGATCGGACCACCGTGGTAGGTGATCATGTCCGCGAGCGCGGCGGCCAGGTCGAGGTCCGCGCCCCAGGCCGCGCCGTCCCGCTCGGCGTAGGCGCGGTGCAGGTTGCCGACGAGCCGCTCCGGCTCGGTGAGCGCGGCGAACCGGCCGAGATCGGTTTCGGTGGCCTGCGCCAGCGGCGGCCGGCCCGCCGTCTGTCCGCGTTCGGCGGTCTGCTGGACGAACTCCAGGTAGGCGTCCACTGCGTCCACCATCGCGAGGTCGCCGGCCGGCCCGTGGCCGGGCAGGATCAGTACCGGGTCGAGTTCCCGGATCACGTCCAGCGCGGCGCGCCAGCCGGCCACCGAGCCCATCAGCGCGAACGGGCTGCCCCCGTTGAACACCAGATCGCCGGCGAAGAGCACGCGTTGTTCCGGTAGCCAGGCGAGCACGTCGTTGGTGGTGTGCGCGGCGTGCCCGGGGTGGATCAGGTCGATCCGGGTCGGTCCGGCGTAGACGGTCAGCCATTCGTCGAAGACGACCTCGGGCACGCGCAGCGCGAGTTCCCCCCAGTCGTTGCCCTCGAAGATGCCGTCGTAGCGCGGGAGGCCGGCGGCGAGCATGGCCGCGCGCGTCTTGCGGTGGCCGACGATGGTGGCCGCGGGCACCAGGTGGTTGCCGTTCGTGTGATCGGTGTGGTGGTGGGTGTTGACCAGGGTGCTGACCGGGCCGGTGGTCGCTTCGACCGTGGCGAGCAGTGCCCGGGTGCGCCGCTCGGTGGCGCACGTGTCGATGAGCACGGTGTGCCCGCCCGCGTCGACGAACCCGCAGTTGTTGATGAACCAGGAGCCGTCCGGCTGCACGTAGCCGAACACACCGTCGTCGGCCAGCCGCTCGACGCGGGCCGCACCGGGGGAACGATCGATCACCGGGCCACTATGCCCGACTGACCGGGACCGGGCCGGGCGGCGAGCGCCCGGGGTCCGCGGCACTGCCCGTAAGTCCACAGTCCACCCGTCCGGGGTGCTCCTGGCGTTGCTCCGTTCGGTCCAGACCCGAAGTCGGGTGGTTCGGGAACCGGCTGCTCCGGCCGAGTGATCATGAGGGTGACTGGCATTCCCGCACATTTCCTGCCACGCTGCGCGGTGTCATCATCGAACCCCGTTGGGTGAAGTACTAGCCTGGGTTGATTCGAACGTACGCGTCCCGGTGGGAGCACCGCCGGGCTGTAGGGGTCCGGGAGAGCTAGGGGAGATGGCGAGCACCGTCACCTCACGCCGCAAGCAGCTCGGGAACGAGCTGCGGCATGCTCGTACCGCCGCGAAGATGACGCAGCAGCAGGTGGCCGAGGTCCTCGGCTGCACCCAGGGCAAGGTCAACAAGATCGAGTCCGGTGCGGTGGGGGTCAAGCTCGGCGATGTCCGGACCATGCTCAACGCGTTCGGGATCGCCGGGGAAGAGGCCGACACGCTGATGAACCTGGCCCGCGCCGCGGCCGGGCAGCGTGGGCACTGGTCGGGCTACCGCTCGGTGGTGCCGCACTGGTTCCGCACGTTCACCGACCTCGAACCGGCCGCCGCGGAGATCATGACCTGGCACGGGGAACGCATCCCGGGGCCGCTGCAGTCCGAGCACTACATGCTCAAGCAGTTCACCGAGGCGGGCGCCACCGACGTCACCTCACTGGTGCGCAACCGGCTGGACCGCAAGGCGGTGTTCGATCAGCAGCAGCCGCCGTACTACCGGTTCATCATCAGCGAGGGCGCGCTGCGCCGGGCTCCCGGCGGGTTCGCGCCCGCGGTGATGCTGGACCAGGTCGAGCACCTGCTGGCGCTCGACCGGCACCCGCGGGTGTACGTGCACGTGCTGCCCTTCGGCGCGAAGCTCGCCGCGGTGCCCAACGACTTCACCATCATGCGGTTCCCGGACCGCACCCGTGACTTCGTCTACATCGAACACTCCGCGGGCGGGCTGTATCTCGACGACGTCAAGGACTTCAACATCTTCGTCGACTCCTGGGACCGGTTGCGCGGCGCGGCGCTGGAACGCGGGGAGACCCGTCAGTTCCTCAAGGAGCTGGCCGAGATCTACCGTGCCCAGATGCAGTGACGAGTGCCTCCAGCAGCGGAACGGTATCCTCGGCGCCGGGCAGGGCGTTGATCTCCGCCCGGAGGCGCTGAACGGCCGCCCGCCACGCGGGATCGGTCAGCAGGTCTTCGGCGGCCTCCCGGATCTCCGTCGGCGTCGCCGTTTCCGGGTCGAGTACCCGGGCGGTCCCGAGCGCGCGCCCACGGAGCGCGTTGCCGGGTTGGTCGGCGCCCATCGGCAGGAGCAGTGAGGGAAGCCCGTGCGCGAGCGTGCCGAGCACGCCGCCGGAGCCGCCGTGCGAGACCACGAGATCGAGCCGTGGCAGCAGTTCCGCCTGTGGCACGAAGCGGGCCACCCGCACGTTGGCCGGCTGCGGGCCGAAGCCGGCCGGATCCAGCTGCGTGCCGACGGTCGCGGTCACGTCCGCGTGCAGCGAGCCAAGCCCGGCGAGCGCGCGTTCGATGAGATCACCGGATTCGAGGTTGAAGTTGGTGCCGAGGGTGAAGTAGACGTGCGGACGGGTGGCCTGCGGGCGGGCCGGGACCGGCGCGCCCGAGCGAAATGTGAACGTGCCGGGTGGCAGCGGCGCGGCCGGGTCGCGATAGGACGGTGGGAACGGCGAGAGCACCAGGTCGCGATGCAGGGCGGCGAGTCCGGGATCGTCCGGCAGGCACTGAACGGTCCGTGCAGCACGCAGTGGTTCGGCGAGGACTTCCTTGCGCAGCAAGGTTCCGGCCGCGAGGACGAGCACTGTGGCGCACGGGAGGCCGAGCTTTTCCGCGGCCAGTGCGGCGGAGAAGTCGACCTCGTCGCGGACCACCACGTCGGGGCGCCATTCGCGGATCAGGTCCACCAGCAACGGGGTCCGCTCGGCGGTGGCGCGGCGGATGAACAACTCCTGGATCTCCCAGTCGTCCCGTTCGGGGTCGACCGGTGGCATCGGCAGGCGGGCGGTGCCGGGCACACCGGTTGCACCGACGGGGAACGCGGGGAAGCCGGCTTGCTCGACGGCGTGCGTATCGCGGCCCGCGACGGCTACCGTGTGCCCGCGGGCGGCGAGCGCTTGGGCCACCGGGACCATCGGGTCGAAGTGGCCGCGTCCGCCGACGAAGGAGAAGAGGAAGCGCATCCGGGCCAACGTAGTACCCCCTGGCCGGTGCGTCGCCGGGTTTCCGGGCGTGCCGAAGGGTGACACGGTGCGGAGATGGTGACGGTGGGCACACTGGTCTCCGCACGCGTGGCCGGAAAGGACAGTTGATGACGCAGGTACCGGAGCCGGAAGCCCCGGAAGGGATCGACCTCGAACGCCCCAACGCGGCGCGGATCTACGACTGGTTTCTAGGCGGCACGGCCAACTGGGCCATCGATCGCGAGTTCGGGGAGCGGGCGGTCCAGACCTTTCCGATGATCAAGACCATTGCGAAGGCGAGCCGCGAATTCCTCGGCCGGGGCGTGCGGTATCTGGCCGAGCAGGGCGTCGACCAGTTCCTCGACCTCGGTTCCGGGGTACCAACCGTCGGCAATGTGCACGAGATCGCCACGGCGGTGAACCCCGGCGCACGGTGTGTCTATGTCGACAACGAACCGGTGGCCGTCGCGCATTCGCAGATCCTGCTGGAACGGGAGGGAGTCGCGTACCGGCACGCGGTGCTGCAGGGCGATCTGCGCCATCCGAGCGAGATCTGGAACCAGGCGATGGACACCGGCGTGCTGGATCCGAAACGCCCGATCGGCCTGATCGTGGTCGGCGTGCTGTATTTCCTCGGCCGGGACGAACCGGCCGTGGAGATCATCCGGCAGTACCTGTCCATGCTGCCCTCCGGCTCGTACTTCCTTTCCTCACACCTGACCAACGACGGCGTGCAGACCCCGGACCGGGCGCTGCGTGAGCAGATCCACCAGCAGTACCAGCGTTCGAGCACGCCGTTCCACTACCGCAGCCGCGCGGAGTTCGGCGAGTTCTTCGCCGGGCTGGAGCTGGTCGAGCCGGGCATCGTGTGGGTCCCGGACTGGCGTCCGGAGCTTGGCGAATCCCGGGCCGGCGCGCGGATGGCGGGCAACCCGTCGTTCAGCGGGAGTATCTGCGGACTGGGCCGCAAACCCTGAAACCCGGCCGCGGGGTCAGACGTGGGACGAGCCGAGACCGTGCCGCAGCGGAACGCCGGTCTCCAGCGGGCGGGCCGGGCGCACCGGATCGTGCCGGCGCTGCGCCGGTACGTCGAACTCTTTGTCCAGCGGCAGTGGGCTGCGCAGCGGAGCCTGGATCAGGCTGAAACCAAAGCGATTGCGCAGTTCGTGATTGATCCCACGCCGGCCGCGGATGTGTTCGTCCTCACGCAGGAAGCATGTGGTGAGCCGGACGGCCATGGGATCACACCCCCGGTTCGGAGAGCGGGCACCGGGGCCGGTCGGCTCCGGTCGGATCGGGCGCACCCACCCGGCCTGGTCGGCCGAGCGGTACGGCACCCGTCGCGGGAATTCCTTCCCGCGACGCGGGTGTGGCTCGATACCCGGACCCGGCTGACCTGGGCAGAGCCGGTGCGCCCATGGTCGGTGGCCCGCGGCGCCGGCCGACGCCCGCGCCGCATCCCACGCCTGCGCACCGCACTGCCGAGGCCGGCCCTTGGGCCACGCTCCCCGGACCGGCTGCCCGGGTCGGTACCGGCCGAGGTTGGTCCGAATGCCGTAATGCATTCACCCAACGTCGGCGCCCCGATCACTGCGATTAATCCTACTACTGGAATAATCTGTGTGTCGAGATCGGGCTGAGTTGATCACCCGCTTGGCCCTGCGGTTTGCTCCGTGGTGACGCAAGGACGCGGGGGACGGGCGCGGCGGCGCGCGGCCCCGCACAAGGCTCGGAGGTGCCCGACCCATGGCAGATTATCCGTCCTCCCCGGATTACGACCCGAACACGGCCCGGTTGCTGTTCGAGGACGCTGCCTGGGAAAAGTCGTTCGCGAGCGAGCCCAACGGGGGCAACTGTGTCGAGGTCAACCTGTCCGCGGCCGGTCTGGTGGGGGTCCGCGACACGAAGCTGACGGCCAGCCCGGTGCTGATCTTCGACCGCGGCGAGTGGACCGCCTTCCTGGCCGCGGTGAAGGCGGGGCAGTTCGATCCGCCGCCGGGTGCGTGACCGCCGCGCAGACCCCGCCCGGCCGGTGAGCGGTTCACCAAGTCTCACTCGAACGGGCGACGTAGAACGAGAGGGTCGGATGCGCTGGGTGTCCGGCCAATGGCTGGGCACAGTGGAGCCCGGGTGGCCAGAATGCCGGTCATGGTGCCGATGCCGCTGTCCGGGATGAACGTGAAGCCGACCCTGAGCGCGACCTTGGGATCAAGCCTTCGGGGATCCAGCAAGATCCCCGAATCGGTGCCGGGGCTCAGGGCAGGAACCGGTAAGCCCGCGGATGGGCGCGCAGCCACACGTTGAGCTTCCCGATCCACCGCATGTGCGCGGTGCGCAGCGGCGGCGGGACGAGCAAGGCGAGCCATCGCACCACCCGGCGGAATCGGGTGAACCGCCGTTCGTCCGCGGCGGTCCAGGCCAGCCCCAGCCGGGTGCGGAGCGGGTCGGGCAGGGTCGCCCGGATCAAGAACAACTGCGCCTGCGCGTGTCTCTTCCGGATCTTCGCCCACCGGGCGTCCGGCAAGCGCGACCACGGCTTCCGCGTGGTACGGATCGTGTCGAACAAGGTACTGACAGTCTCATTGGGACCGAACGACGAGAGCATTTCCCGGTAATACTGCTCGAATTCCGTCCAGCTCGCCGGGAGATCCCGTGCACGCACGCCGAGCAGGCGGCCGACGTCGCACATCTGCGCGTAGTACTCGTCCAGCTCCGAAGTGGACAGTGGACGGCCGAACAGCCGCTGCGCTTCCACCGGTGCCATCACCAGCGTGGCGTGCACCCAGGCGTAGGCGCCGGGATCCAGCGCGCTGTACCGGCGTCCGTCGGAGAAGCCGGTGAATGTGCGGTGCAGCTCGCGCAGCCGTTCGGCCTCGAACCGGGCGCCTTCGGCCCCGCCGTACACGTAAATCGACAAAGACGCACCGGTGCGCATCAGCCGGGTCCACGGATCCTCGGTGTAGCCGGAGTGGTCCCGCACCCCGGCCGCGACGACCGGGTGCGCGACCTGCTGCACCAGCACCTGCCCGGCCAGCAGCATGGCGCGAAAGTCGCCGAAGTGGCGCCAGGCCGCCGTGCCGCGGATTACCGGTGGTGCCATCTCAGCCCCGCGCGCCGTGCAGCAGCATCATCAGCGGTTCCGCGGCGGGCACGTCCGTGCCGGTGGCCAGCCTGCGCAGCTGCAGCCCGGCGATCAGCGCGACCACCGGCCCGGCCAGCCGTGCCGGATCAGGCAGGCCCAGCGCACCGAGAATGGCCGTGGCCAGCTCGTCGTAGGCGGCGAAACATCGTTCGGACGCCTCACGCAGGTCCGGGTCGCGGGCGGCCTGCAGGTACAACTCGTGCGGCGCCAGCTCGTCCGTTCCGAACGGCAGCTGCCTGATCACCTGCTCGACCAGGCTCGCGGCCTGCTCCAGGCTCAGCTCATCGGTCCGGTGCCCCTCGACGATCGCGGCCAGCTTCGCCGTCTCTTCCTCGGCGAAGAGCAGCATCGCCTCGCGCAGCAGCTCGGTCTGGCTGGGGAAGTGGTAGGTCAGCGTGCCGAGCGAGACCCCGGCGGCGGCCACGATCCGCCGGTTGGTGAGCCCGCCGACGCCCTGCTCGCCGACCACCTTCAGGGTCGCTCGCAGGATCGCGGCGCGGGTGCTCACCACGCCCGCGGCGGATGCAGATCCGGCCACCGTTGTACCTCTTCCAGTTGCGCGGCAAGGGAAATCAGCCGCTCCTCGGCGTGCGAGGGGCCGAGCAGCTGCGCCCCGAGCGGGAGCCCGCCGGCGGTCTGCCCGGCCGGCACATTCACCCCTGGCCAGCCCAGCACGTTCCACGGCCAGGCGTACGGGCAGGCCGCGATCATCGCCTGGTCGGTCTGCCAGCCGGTAAGTCCGTCGAAGCTGCCCACGGCGGGCGGCGGCGTGGCGGTGGTCGGTGTCAGGAGCACGTCGACGCCGCCGAACACCGCGCCGATCCGACGGCGCAGCAACGGTTCCAGCGCGCGGGCGAGCTTCAGCGCCGGGCCGGCGAGCAGGCCGCCGTGCTGGGCGTTGCTGCGGGTACGCGGGTCGAGCGCGGCGAACTCGGGCACCCGCCGGGTCCAGTCGCGCACACCGGCCAGCGAGCGGGGGAGGAAGGTCAGCCCGATCAGCCCGTAGTCCGGTTCGACCGGCACGATCTCGTGGCCCAGCCCGGCGAGCCGTTCCGCAGTGTCGCGCACCGCCGCCTCGACCACCGGATCGAGGCGGGTTTTCGTGGCAGTGAAAGGAATCCGCGTGGAAAGGCCGACCCGCAGCCGTCCGGGTTCCCGCCGGGCCGCGGCTTGGAACGCGCTCCCGGTGCCCGCGGTGACGTCCAGCAACGCTGCCGCGTCGCCCACCGTGCGGGCCAGCGGACCGAGCACGGTCAAGCCGTGGAACAACTCGCCGTCGGTGGGGATCCGGCCGCGTTGTGGCTTGATCCCGACCAGCCCGGTCCACGCCGCCGGTATGCGCACCGACCCGGCGCCGTCCGAACCGAGCGCGGCGGCCACGATCCCCGCTGCCACCGCCGCGGCCGCACCGCCGGACGAGCCACCGGGCGTGTGCTCCGGCTGCCACGGATTGCGTGTCGCCCCGAACGCCGGGCCTTCGGTGAACGGCCATTGCCCCAGCTCCGGGGTGTTGGTCTTGCCGATCAGCACTGCCCCGGCCTGCTTGAGCCGCGCCACCGCCGGCGCGTCCACGGCTGCCGGCGGGAATTCTCCCGGACAGCCGAACGCGGTGGGCAGGCCGGCCAGGTCCACGTCGTCCTTGATCGCGATCGGCACTCCGAGCAGCGGGCCATGGTCACCGCGTGCCCGGCGCTGGTCGGCCTCGGCCGCCTCCGCGAGCGCTTCGTCTTCGCGCAGCAAGCGGAACGCGTTGAGCACCGGCTGGCTCGCCCGCGCGTCGGCGAGCGCCCGCTCGGTCAGCTGCACGGCCGTGACCGTCCCCTGCCCGAGCCCGGCGACCTGGTCGGCGAGGGTGGCGAACTCGTGGTGCCGCGGTGTGGCTGCGGAGGTCATCGGCAGCTCCCTGTGCTCGTTCGTTCGAACGAACGTAGCACGAAAAGGCGCCGGCCGAAGGTTCGGCCAACGACTGGCCTCCGCTGATCATGGTCGGCGGATTCCGGCTCTTGGCCACGTCCGGCGCCCTGAGCTCTGCGTTTTTCGGTGCTGCCATGGCGATCGGGCGGTTCAGCGGCGGCCATTTCCTTGACCGCTTCCGCGGCCGGGATCACCGCCGTGTCACTGGTCCCGCATCCCGTCGTCGGCGCGGCCGGGTCCTGTGCCGGGGACCGGGCACGGCATCGGGCTTCCCGGTGGCGCTCTCCGCGGCGGGCGACGACCCGGTGGAATCCGCCCGGCGGGCGGCCACCGCCGGCTACCCGGACTCGGCTACCTGGCGGGCACCTCGGCCTGTGTACCGCGATCCTCGCCGTCCTGTTGCGCGGGCTTCTTCGGCCGGGCGATCGCGAAACCCGGACCCGGCAAGGCGTCCCCGGCCGATCACCCTTGGGCCTGTTCCGGTCGCGCTCCGTGAAAACTGGCCTAACGTATGGTATCCGGCCACGGGTGGCCGGTACTTGGGAGCCATGTCCGGAGGACCGATGACGTTCGAGTTCGATCGATTCCCCGCCCTCGACCCGTTTCCCCGGGCCGGTCTCGCGTACGGGCCGACGCCGCTGGTGCCCGCGCCGCGGCTCGGGGAAGCGCTCGGGCTGTCGCATCTGCTGCTCAAGCGGGACGACCTGCACCCGCTCGGCGCGGGCGGCAACAAGCTGCGGAAGCTCGATTTCCACCTCGGCGCCGCGCTCGCCGCGCGGGCCGACACCGTGATCACCTTCGGGGCAGTGCAGAGCAATCACGCGCGGCAGACCGCGGCCGCCTGCGCCCGGCTGGGGTTGCGGTGCGAGCTGGTGCTGACCGCGGAAGTACCGCGTTCCGGCGAAGCCTACGAGGAATCCGGCAACATCCCGCTCGACCTGCTTTTCGGTGCCCGGGTGCACGTCTGCGCGGACGAGGCGGAAAGCGCCGCCACGTACCGGGAGGTGCTGGCCGAAGCCGTCGAGGACGGCCGGAAGGCGGCCACGATTCCGGTCGGCGGCTCCAATCCACTCGGGGTGCTCGGCTATGTCGCGGCCACGCGTGAGCTGGCCGGGCAACTCGCCCACCTCGGGGTGGAGCGGGCGCGAATCGTCGCGCCGCACGCGAGCGGGGCGACCGCGGCCGGGCTGGCGCTCGGCTCGGCCGTGCTCGGTTCACTCGAACTGGACATCGCCTGCGTGAGCCATCCACTCGCCGAATCCGAGCAGACCCTGGCCGAGCTGGTCGGCGGGGCTGCGCAGCTGCTCGGGATCGATTCCCCCGCGCTGGACCACGTGTGGCTGAACGACAGCACGATCGGCGAGGGCTACGGCATTCCCGCTCCCGAGACCTGGGGCGCGCTGCGGTTGTTCGGCCGCACCGAAGGTGTGGTGCTCGATCCGGTCTACACCGGAAAAGCCGCCGCGGCACTCGTCGAATGGGTTGCCGACGGCCGGTTTCCGCTGGAGGAGACCGTGGTGTTCGTGCACACCGGAGGGATGCCCGGGCTTTTCGGCTACGCGCCCGAGTTCACGGCCGCAATGCGGGACTGACGGCGAGTTCGGCGCGGGTCGATTCGGTCCGCACCGCGATCCGGACCAGCACCAGCAGCAAGACGACGTCGGCGACGAGAGTGAGCCGCTGGGTGAGGCCGACCGGCAGCACTTCGGTGAACACATGGAACGGGGCGATGCCCGCTTCGTCCAGCCGTACGAACAGATAGCTCACCCCGAACAGCACCACCGACCCCAGCCCGAGACGCAGCCACCGCACCACGAGCGCGCGTTCCGCGGTGCCGCGCAGCGGATCCAGCATGCCGATCGCGACGCCGGGCAGGCTCGCGAACGCGATCAGGCACGAGTAGAGGTGGATCTCTCCGCTCACCGGCCGCGGGCTTTCCGGGTAGCTGGCGGGGAACAACGCGGCCGCCCCCAATCCCAGCGCCCACAGTGCGAGCAGCAGTCTCGTACTGCGGGTCATCGGCACCCCGGCGGAGGCCAGCGCGCCGAACACGGCGACCGAGCCGACCGACAGCGAGAGCACGCTCGCGCCGAGCATCCCCTCCCCGTGGTCGGTGATCGTGTAGCTGGAAAGCGTGTCGTAGAACGGATCGCGCGAGCTGACGAGGTGCAGCACGGTGATCGTGAAACAGTGCCCAGGTGATGGCTGTGAACGCGGCCAGGCGCCAGGCCCGGACCCCCAGCAGGTTCCCCATGCGGGATATCGTCCCGGTTCCGCGGCTTCGCGTGATCGGGGAAAACCCTGAACTGGACCCTTATTCGTAGTCCGTCAGGACGAGAACCTGATCGTCGTGCCGTTTCGCGCGAGGCCAGCGTACGCAGTCTGCGTCCTGTTCTTCCGCTTCGCGCACTGCGTCGAGTACAGCTTCGGGACCGGCCTCGCGTGCCCGGTGTAAGACTCCCGGCCAGTCGAAAAGCTGGTACTCGTCGACGCCGATCGACACCCCGTCGGTGGCGATCAGTACAGCGTCGACTTCCGCGCGCGGCCACACCCGGCGTACCGCCTTGTATGCGGCCGCAGGTTCGGCTTCGGCGACCCAGAACCCGCCTTCGGCGTTTCGCCGGCGGCGTACGTCCGCGCCGGTTTGCAGCAGCCCACCGTCGCGAAGGGACACCAGCCTGTCGTCGGAGACAGCGTCGGTGCCGAATCGGCCGAAGCCGACCACCGGGCTGTCGGCGAGCACCAGAACCTCCACTTCGGACTCATCCCAGCGCAGCATGGACACCGTGCTGGACGGGGACCGGCCCGGCACCAGCCCGTGTTCCTTGACCACCGAGCCGATCGCGTTCGCCAGCGTCACGCCGAGGTCTTCGTGCGGCCGGACACGGAGTTCCCCGGCGAGCTGCCGCACGAGCAGCTCCGCATACCAGCCGCCGGGCGGCAGGTCGGGGCTCGGCGAGGTCGCGCCGTCCAGGACGAGCACGGCGTGGTCGAGCACTGCTACATGGTCCTCGGTAGGGCGGGGCCGGCCGTCCGCACCGACCCCGGCCCGCTCGGCAATGGAGATCTCGGGCATGCGGTGACGGTACTCGCTCACCTTGTCAACCAGGGTTGACATCGAGATGAGTGTCAACCTAAATTGACACTCATGACAGAAGCAACGGACCTGGCCGCCCGCGCCGGCGACCGTGACCCGCGAGTCGGGTTGCGTGCGGTGGCGGCGCTGCGGCGGCTGTTGGAGCAATTGGAGGTCGTGCAGGTGCGCAGCGCGCGGATGCACGGCTGGTCCTGGCAGGAGATCGCGGCCGAGCTGGGGGTCAGCAGACAGGCCGTGCACAAGAAGTACGGGAGGCACTGATGTTCGAACGGTTCACTGCGGACGCCCGGATGGCAGTGGTGGCAGCGCAGGAAGCCGCGCACGAGGCGGGGGCGCACGAGATTTCCGCGCAGGCGGTCTTCGCCGGTCTGGTGCGGGCGCCGGACGGCGGCGCGGTGCGGCTGCTGGAGCAACTCGGTGTGGCCAAGGACGACGTGTACGCCGAACTCGGGCGGATCAAACGCCGCGGCGGAATCAGCGACGCGGACGCCGAAGCGCTGACCGAGCTGGGTATCGACGTCGACCGGATCGTGGCCGCCGTCGAGGAGACGCACGGGCCGGGGGCGCTCGCCACCGGTGCCCGGCGCTCCCGGCGCAACCACCTCCCGTTCACCTCGGACGCGAAGCGGGTGCTGGAGCTGAGCCTGCGCGAGGTGAGTGAGCTGGGTGGCAAGAGCCTCGGGCCGGAGCACCTGCTGCTCGCCCTCGTCCGCCAGCGCGGGCCGGTGGCGGATTTCCTGGCCACGCGCGGGATCGACTACCCGGTCTTGCGCCGTGCGATCGCGCAGGGCTAGTGACTCCCGTTCGGGCTGTGAAGGGAACCTTCACGGCCTCTGGGGCCAGGGTGTCGGCAAAGTTGGTCGGGGACCCGGCAGTGGGCGATGCGGAGGTGTGTGCGACCACCTCGTAGCGTGCGCCGGACCGGTTTCGGGTCCGTGAAGGGACCCTTCACAGACCTCTACACCGACTTTGCCGGAACCCTGGACTCAAAGGCTGTGAAGGGACCCTTCACAGCCTTCCTGCCCGCGGACGCCAGGTGACCAGCGGCAGCAGCGCCTGGGTGAGCGGGCCGATGGACAGCGCGTAGAGCACGGTGCCGATGCCTGCCGTACCACCGAGCAGCCAGCCGACGGCCAGCACGGTGACCTCGATTCCGGTGCGCACCAGGCGGACCGACCGGCCGGTGCGGGCGGTGAGGCCGGTCATCAGCCCATCGCGGGGTCCCGGGCCGAGCCGGGTGCCCACGTAGACCGCTGTGGCGACCGCGTTGAGCCCGACTCCGCCGGCCAGCAGCAGGATCTGCCAGCCGAGCACGTGCTGGTCCGGCAGGATCGACCGGACCGCGTCCACGGTCACCGAGATCACCAGGATGTTGGCGATCGTGCCGAGGCCCGGCCGCTGCCGTAACGGGATCCACAGCAGCAGCACGAACACCGAGGCGATGGCGGTGACCACGCCGAAGCTCAGGCCGGTGAGCTTGGTCAGGCCCTCGTGCAGCACGTCCCACGGGTCGAGGCCGAGGTGGGCACGGGTGAGCATGGCCATGCTGGTGCCGTAGAGGGCGAGCCCGGCGAGCAGCTGGCCGCCCCGGCGCAGCGGGGCCCGGCGGAGGCTGAGCGGACTGAGATCGGTGACTGCCACTTCTGCACTATTGGCCGTATTGGCCTGGTAAACCATGGCCAATGCTGGATAATTGGCCTGATGGATCCGCAGATACCGCTGGGAAGCCGGATTTCCGGCCCGAGATTGGCCACCTTGCTGGGGGAGTGGCGCCGTCGTGGTTCCCGGCAGGGTGCCGCCGACCTTGCCGCCGCCGTCGAGCTGCACGTGCTCGACGGGCAGCTCCCGATCGGCACCCGGCTGCCCGCGGAGCGCGAACTGGCGGACACACTCGGGGTCAGCCGCACGCTGATCGGCGCGGCGCTGGACCGGCTGCGGGAGGATGGGCTGCTCGCCAGCCGTCGCGGGGCCGGCACCTGGGTCGCTCGCGCCGGCCACCGGGATTCGGGGCCACGCACCCGGGCGGACCTGCTCGATCTGGCACGGGCGGCGCCACCGGCGTTGCCCGGGATGATGGCGGCGGTCGAAGCGGCCCGGTGGGAGCTGGCCGAGCACGTCGGTGGCAACGGCTATCACACCGGTGGCCTGCCGAGGCTGCGCGAGCGGATCGCCGAGCGCTACACGGCCCGTGGCCTGCCGACCACGCCGGACCAGATCATGGTGACCTCCGGCGCGTACTCGGCTTTCGTGCTGTGCCTGCGGATGCTGACCGGGCCGGGCGATCGCGTGCTGATGGAGCAGCCGACGTATCCGAACGCGATCGACGCCGTGCGCGCCTCGCACACGCTGCCCGTGCCGGTGGCGGTGGATCCGGTCCGTGGCTGGGATCCGGCCGGGATCGAGGCCGCGCTGCGTCAGGCCGCGCCGCGGTTCGGGTACCTCGTCGTGGACTTCCAGAACCCGACCGGCCTCCGGTTGGACGCCGCGGGCCGGGAACGTCTCGGTGGCCTGCTCGCCCGCTCCCGGACCCCGGTCGTGGCCGACGAATCCTTGGTAGAGCTGGATTACGAGGGCGATCCACGGCTTGGGCCGCCGCCGCTGGCCGCGTTCGGCGGGGATCTGGTGCTCACGGTCGGATCGGCGGCCAAATCGCACTGGGGCGGGCTGAGGCTGGGCTGGATCCGCGCGTCGAGCGAACTGCTGGACCGGCTGCTGTCACCGCGGTTCGCAGTGGACCTCGGCGCCCCGGTATTCGAGCAACTCGTACTGGCGGAACTGCTGGAGCCGGAGGGTTATGCCGCACTCGCCCAGCGCCGCACCGAGCTTGCTGCGCAGCGGGACACCCTGCTCGCGGAGCTGCGCACGCACTGTCCTGAGTGGACTTTCCAGGTGCCGCCGGGTGGATTGTCGTTGTGGTGCCGGCTGCCCGAGCCGATGAGCACCCGGCTCGCCGTGTCCGCGGCGAACCACGGCGTGCAGCTGGCGCCCGGTTCGCGGTTCGGCGTGCACGGCGGGCTGGAACGGTGGTTGCGGCTGCCGTTCGGGCTGCCACGGGAGCAGTTGCCGGAGGCGGTGCGCCGGGTCGCCGCGGCGGCGGCTTCGGTGCGCGGCTGCGCGGACGTGCCCGCGGTGCACGTGCCGGTGACGTAGAACAGCCGGTGCACCGGACGGTCCGGCCACCCCAGGGAGAGTGGCGGTCACACGTCCGGCGCACCGGCTGTTCGTCCGCTCGCGGTGGAGCGGACGCCGCGGTGGGATCCCGGCACAGCCCCTCGAAGTGCCGGGATCCCGCCGACGGCTCAGGCGGGCTTCGGTTGGCGCAGATCCTCGCTCGGCGCGGTGAGCAAGGATCTCCGGAGCACGCCCGTGATGGGTCCCGGCGCCACGGGGGCAGCGCGGCGCCGGGACCGGGACCCGATGCGGCCAGGCGCGGTTGGCCGATCGGGAAGCTTTGTGGTGGTGGCCGGCACGCCGGTGGCCGGCACGGCCGTGGCGGTGATGACAGACATGGATCAGCCCCTGCGACGGAATGGCGATGGGGTGAGCCGGTGCGGTGGATCCCGCGAAGTTGATCTTGGTCTGGACGTGGCTCTCCCCGGAGGACCGATTCGGGCGGTCAGTCCGGAGAGGTGTTCGGCAGCGCCGCGTCCCGCCCGGCGCCGGCGGCCTCACGGTCGCGGCTGACGCCGATGAGCTTCAGCTGGGTGACGGTGTTCCCGTCCGCCGCGACGGCGAACGGAAGCCGAGCCCCGCCCGGCCCGTCCAAGCCCGGCCCGGCAACGGTGACCGGCGCGCTCGGCGCACCCGGTGCCGCGGGCAATCCGCCCCCGCCACGGTTGCCACCACCGGCCAGGGGCGTGCGCTCGTTCGAGACCTGCTTCTCGACGGGTTCGTGCACGACCTTGGCGAAGAACGACTTCGCGTCCTTGATGACGAACGGCAACGAGGTACCCACCTCGCTGCTCGTGGTCGCAGGCGTTGTCACAGACGCCTTGGAGTTCTGCGGAACGCTCGCCGAACCGCGTTCGTACCCCATCGACGGCGCGAGCACCGTGGCACTGCCGCTGCCCGACCCACCGGACAAGGTTCGCCCGACGAAGTCCTCGAACGGCAGCAACGGCGCGATGATCCCGTCCCGGCCGGTGGCGGCCGCGGCTATCCCGGCCACGTTGTGCACGGTGCTGAGGGTGTGGTCGAGCAGCCCGTTGAGCGTGTTCCCGAACGGCAGATCGACGATGCCGAACACCCCGCCCAGCAAACCCCGGCCGGCGAATTCACGATCCGGGTTCGCGTTCGACGGACTGCCGGAGGTGTCGGCGAAGCCGCCGCCGAAGAGAGGCAAGGCGGGTATGCCTGCTTTTCCGGCGTCGGTCACGGTCCCTTGTGGACCGATGGCCGTGATTTGCTTGCCGGCGGCGGTGATTTCGTCGTGACCGTTGGCGGCGGAGTCTTGCGCCCGGTTGCCTGCGATGGCCTGGTTGCCGGTGGTCGTGCCTTGTTCATCGTTGACCGCGGCGCCGTGTTCACCGCCTCGCGTGCCAGTGGCTGCGGTTGCCTGCTCATTGCCGGTCGCGGTGCCCGGTTTGCCAGTGGCCGCAACGTTGTGTTCGCGGCCGGCCGTGGTGCTTTGCTCGTCGGTGCCTGCGGTGCCTGCGGTGCCTGCGGTGCCTGCGGTGCCTGCGGTGCCTGCGGTGCCTGCGGTGCCTGCGGTGCCTGCGGTGCCTGCGGTGCCTGCGGTGCCTGCGGTGCCTGCGGTGCCTGCGGTGCTGTGCTTCCCGCCGGAGGCGGTCCCGTGACCGTGCCGTTCGCCGGACGCCGTCTCGCCGGTGCCGGGCGCTGCACCCGGATTCGTCAGGCCGGCACGCGAATGTTTGCCGGCGTACGAGCCGTCCGCAGCGCGGAGTTTCCCGCCCGGGGTCGCCGGCGGTCCACTGTCCACCGTGGTCCGTCCGCTGGTCTTACCGGCATGCGCGCCCGATCCGCGGTCCGCGGCGCCGGTGGCAGTGGCGCTCCGCGAGCCCCGGTCCGAAGCTGCCGCATCGCCAGGCCCGTTCCCGGTCCGTTCTGCGGTCGGCGGAGAAGACCACGTCAACGTTCCGGACGACGCGGGCCGGGCAGCCGCCGTGCGCTGACTGTCGGTTTGCGGCGCAGCGACCACAGGATGATCGTCCGATCCGGACGGTCGCTCGTCCGCCGAAGCACTCGGCTGTGCCAGCGCGGCCCCGAGCAGCCATCCGGCCACCGCGAGCCCGCCCGCCAACGCGATTCGCGCCGCGGGCCGGGCGATCGGCGCCGCCCAGGGGCGCGGACGCCGCAGTGAACCGTCGCCGGGCGCGGAGTGTGCAAGCTCGCTGCCCGCGGAATCGCCCGGCACACCGTTTTCGGCCGCGATACTCGGAGTTCGACGCTCGCTGTCCGGACCAGTCTTCGACGATTGCCCGGTGCTCGGCGAATCGCGGTCTGCCGCAAGGTTCAACGCGCCATGAGCGCCGCCCGTGACAACTGATGACGCGACCACCGAGGCTGCCGACTCACCGCTGATGCCCGACGCCGCGTCGCCGGACAGGGCGAGGTGTGCGATGTCGTGCATGTATGCCATGCCGATCACGCCACCACCACCGTCCGCGCCTGAAGCTCATGCGCCCCACCGCGCGAGCCTGATCTTGCTGGTTTTCATCCGGCCAGGTCGCAGGTTCCCCGGGGCCGCCCTCTTTCTAGCACCGCACGCGAGTGTTTCATCTCTCCCGCGCGCGATCCACCCCGTAAGGCGGAACCGTCCTACCGCCTCTGGTGTCCGGCCTGCCGAAGATGATCACTGAGAGTGGTTCCTCCCTCCGGGGTCGGCGGCCATCCGAGCGGCCGGTTGGGCCGTTCGTCCAGCTGCCGGCCGGAGGTTTCCTGCGCAGGCCACTCGGGGTGCAAGGGGTAATCCGGAACTGTCCGGTGTGCCCGGAAAGCGGGGCTCAGCCCAGTTTTCGCAGTCGCCCGACTGCCTCGTCAATGACCTCATTTTGTTTACAGAACGCGAACCTCAAGAGGTATTTCCACTCGTCCGGGTGATCTGTGAAGACTTGCACCGGAACCGCCGCGACACCGACACGTTCGGGCAGCGCCCAGGCCAGTTCCGCGGCGTCGGAGAAACCGAGCGGGCGTACGTCGGCTGTGACGAAATAGGTACCGAAACTTGGCCGTACGTCGAAACCGGCATCGGCGAGCCCGGCGGACAGCCGGTCGCGCTTCTCCTGCAGGTCCCGCCGGAGGCCCTCGACCCAGTCCAGTTCGTGTTCCAAAGCGTATGCGACGGCCGGCTGTAGCGGCCCGCCGGAAACGAACGTGATGAATTGCTTGGCCGCCTTCACCGCCGCGACCAGCTCCGGGCTCGCGCAGACCCAGCCGATTTTCCAGCCGGTGCAGTTGAACGTCTTGCCCGCGCTGGAAATGGCCACGGTCCGGGTTCGCATCCCGGGCAGCGTCGCGAGGGGCACGTGCTCGCTGCCGTCGAAGACGAGGTGCTCGTAGACCTCGTCGGTGATCGCGATGAGGTCGTGCTCGACGCACAGCCGCGCGACCTCGGTCAGCTGCTCGCGGGAGAACACTGTGCCGGTCGGGTTGTGCGGTGAGTTCAGCAGCACCGCGCGGGTGCGGGGCGTGATCGCGGCGCGGAAGGCGTCCAGGTCCAGTTCGAGCCGTCCGTCGCCGGCCTCGGTCAGGCCGATCACGCGCCGCTGCGCGCCGGCCATCGCGACGGCCGCGGCGTACGAGTCGTAGTACGGCTCGACCACGATCACCTCGTCGCCGGCCTCGGTGAGCGCGAGCAGAGCGGCCGCGATGGCCTCCGTCGCACCGGCTGTGACCAGCACCTCGGTGTCCGGATCGTAGGAGGTGCCGTAGCGCTGCCGGTGCCGGGCGATCGCCGCGCGCAGCTCCGGGCGTCCCGGGCCGGGCGGGTACTGGTTATCGCCCCCGAACAGGGAGTCCTTCGCCTGTTCGAGCATCCCGGCCGGTCCGTCGGTGTCCGGAAAGCCCTGGCCGAGGTTCACCGCGTCGTGCCTTACGGCGAGCGCGGTCATCTCCGCGAAGACGGTCGAGGTGAACGGACGGAGGCGGGGGACGAGAACTGGTTCACGCACGACCACGCATCCTCACGGACAATGGGGGTGTGGAGCAACTCACCCCGCAGAAGGTCACGCCCGCCGACCCGCCCGGCGGCGCGGTCGCCGAAGAGGGCAAACGGCGCGGGCTGCGCAAGATGAAGCTGGTCGCGCTGGGCTTCCTGCTCGGCGCGACGGTGGTCTTCCTGCTCACGAGCTGGGCGGAAGCGGCAGGCTGGCCGGGCTGGGTCGGGTACGTGCGCGCGGCCGCCGAGGCGGGCATGGTCGGCGCGCTCGCGGACTGGTTCGCGGTCACCGCGCTGTTCCGGCATCCGCTGGGCCTGCGCATCCCGCACACGGCGATCATCCCGAACAAGAAGGACCAGCTCGGCAGCAGCCTCGGCGACTTCGTCGGCTCGAACTTCCTGGCCGAGGACGTGATCCGCGACAAGCTGCGCCGGATCGGCATCGCCCGGCGGCTCGGCGGGTGGCTGCGGCAGCCGGAGAACGCCGAGCGGGTCACCTCCGAGCTGGCCACCGTGGTCCGCGGCGCGGTCACCGTGCTGCGCGACGAGGACGTGCAGGCGATCATGGAACAAGCCGTGGTCAAACGCATCATCGACCGGCCGTGGGGGCCGCCGCTGGGCAAGATCCTGGCCGGGGTGTTCGAGGACGGTGCGCACCACAAGCTGGTCGACCTGATGTGCGACCGCGCCTACGAGTGGGTCCGCGACAACCATCAGGCGATGCTGCGCGTGGTGTCCGACCGCGCGCCCAGCTGGTCGCCGAAGTTCGTCGACGAGATGCTCGCGGACAAGGTGTACGGCGAGGTCCTGTCGTTCGCCTGGGCGGTGAAGACCGACGTCAACCACCCGATGCGCCTCGCGCTGGACAAGTTCCTCGGCGAGTTCGCCCAGGACCTGCAGACCGATCCGCAGACCATGGAACGGGCCGAGCTGGTCAAGAGCCAGATCGTGCATCACGCGGAGGTGCAGAAGCTGATCGGCTCCGCCTGGGCGACGGCCAAGGAGATGCTGCTCAACGCCGCCGAGGACCCGTCGAGCGAGCTGCGCGTGCGGGTCCGGACCAGCCTGGGGTCCCTCGGCGAACGCCTGGTCACCGAGGAGTCCCTCACCGCGAAGGTGGACGGCTGGGTCGAAGGCGCCGCAGCCTACCTGGTGACCAACTACTCGCGCGAGATCACCACGATCATCACCGACACCGTGGAACGCTGGGACGCCGAGGAGACCTCCCGCAAGATCGAACTCCAGGTCGGCCGGGACCTCCAGTTCATCCGCATCAACGGCACCGTGGTCGGTGCGCTGGCGGGTCTGGTGATCTACACGGTGGCGCAGCTGCTGTTCTAGGTTCCCGGGGCGGCGGTGGGTTCGCACGGGTATCTGCGCGCGCCCGGCGGCGCTCGCGGCTGGTAACCCTCCGCAGCCCGGGTACGCAGCGCGTTCGGTCCGGCGCGATCCGCGCTACTACCACACTCGCCGAGCGTCGAATCAAGTTGTCCACAGGAAGCTGAGTTATCCCCCGGGTTATCCACAGGAATTCACGGTGTTGGCCTAGTCACTATCCACAAGGTGTGGGGATCCCGGCGCGGGGGCGCGTGCACATGTTGGGGCTGTGGGCAGGTAGTCCACAGGTGCTCAGTTGTGCACAGTAGCGGTGCGTGCCCGCCAGGACCGGGCCTTTTCGCGGTTGCCGCACACCCGCATCGAGCACCAGGTGCGGGAGCGGTTGCGGGATTCGTCGTAGAAGGCCCAGAGGCAATCGCCGGCGGGACAGATCTTGAGCCGGACCCAGTCCTCGCGGATGGTGAGCCGGGTGGCGGCGGCCAGCACCGCGGTGACCGCGTCCGGGGTGATCAGGACCGGTCCGGCCGCGGTCATGGCGAAGCGAAGCGGCACCTCGAGCGGCCGCACGGACAGCCGCGGATCGCCGATCGCGGCGCGCAGGCTGTCCCGCGCGGCGCGCGCCTCGGCCGGGTCGTTCGGTGTCAGGTCGTGGTCCTCGGCCCAGCGGCGCCAGAGCCCCGGATCGTCCAGCAGATCGTCTCCCCGCTCGAAGTCGACCGTGTTGAGGAAGGCGACCACCAGGCAAGCATCGGTGTGCACCCGCTCAGTGTACGGGCGAAACCCGTTGCGACCTGGCTGGCTAACTTCCATAATTCCTTCACTGGTTACTCGGCGAAGGGGCAGGCATGGGTGCGATTCCGACGTTCGGCTGTGTGGCGATCGACTGCCCCGACCCGGTGGCGCTCGCCGGCTTCTACCAGCGGATCCTTGATTGGGGTGAGCCCACCATCCGCAACGACGGGCAGTGGGCCACGCTGGACAACCCGACCGGCGGCCCCCGGCTGGAATTCCTGTGGGTGCCGGACTATCGCGCGCCGGAGTGGCCCTCGGCGGAGAAGCCGCAGCAGGCGCATCTCGACCTTGAAGTCACCGATCTTGAAGCCGCGCACGAGCGGGTCCTCGGGCTGGGCGCGAAGCTTCTCGACGACTCGCCGGAGACGTTCCGCGTCTATGCCGATCCCGCTGGTCACCCGTTCTGTCTGTGCGCCTGCTGACGATCGGCGGCGATTCCGCGTAGGCTGGTTGCGTGATTTGTCCGAAGTGTCAGCATATGATGCAGACCGTCGACAAGGCGGGCGTCCACCTCGAGCGGTGTGAGGGTTGCCGCGGGATCTTCCTGGACCACGGTGAGCTGGAACGGATCGTGGGCGCGGAGAACTCGTTCTACGGGCACCAGCCGCCGCCGTATGACGGCGAGCGTCCCCGGGGTGGCGGTCTGTACGGCGCCCCGCGTGGTTACGCCGACTCGCCACGTCCGTACGGCGGAGGCCGTCCCGATTCGCCGCGTCCATATCGCTCGGGCGGTTACGCGGATTCACCGCGTCCGTACGGCGGCCATCGCGGGTACGCGGACTCGCCGCGTGCGTACGGCGGGCGTCGCAAGCGCAGTTTCCTCGAGAACCTGTTCGACTGAGTTGTCCACAGGTGGATCGCTGCCGGTCGCACTCGACCTGCGGGTGTGCCCGGCCTGTGGAGAGCGGGCGAGTTGTCCCCAGGTTGAAGGGACGACGGTGCGTTGTGGATCGTGCGGGCACCGCTGGCCGCTGCGCAAGCTCCCGCTCTTCGCGCTGACCGGGCCGAGTGGTGCCGGGAAATCCACGATCGGGCCGCTGCTGGCACAGCGGTTGGCCGGGGACGCACTGGTCCTGGAACAGGATCTGCTGTGGACCGGCGCACTCCAAGAAGAAAACCCGGGACACCCGGTATTCCGCGCCACCTGGCTGCGAATGGCGGCGATGCTGCACCAGAACGGTTTTCCGGTCGTCCTGTGCGGCACCGTGGCGCCGCCCGAACTGGAACCGTTGCCGGAACGGGCTTTCTTCTCCGACGTGCACTACCTCGCCCTGGTTGCCGACGACGAGATCCTCCGCGGCAGACTCCGCGCCCGCCCCGCTTGGCGTGAATGGGACGAGCCGCGGATCGAGGAAATGCTGGAGTTCAATCAGTGGATACGCGGGCAGGTCGACTTCATCGACACGACCGCGGCACCGGTGGGTGACGTCGTGGCCGCCGTGGAGAAATGGGTCCGAGTCAACCTGCCGGTGTGAGTCGCCGGTCAGTGCGTCGGGGCGGAGAAGTCTACAGTGGCCAGTTCAGTGCGCTTTCCGGCTGGTCCAGCCACCAGGTCTGCCGGTCCTGGTGCACGGTGAGGCCGAAGCGGGAGCGGTCCGGCTTGCCCAGCGTTTCCCAACGGGCGTAAGCCCGTTCGGCCAGATCCCAGAGCGCGCGTGGGCCGCCTTGGGCGACTTCCGTTCCGGAGTCCACGTTGCGGGTGCGGGCCCAGGACCCGTCCGGGTGGGCGAGGGCGAAGCCATCGCCGGGGAGCCGGAGCGGGTGCGCTCCGGGAAGCTCCAGTGAGGCGAAGAACTCGAAGCGCCGGTGGGGTTTCACGAGCGTCGCCATGGTCAGCCTCGTCGGGCGCCAGCTCGTGGGCTCCGGGAGTTCTATTGGTGGTGGCAGCCGGTGCGCGCGTAGCGGCATGAAACGGCCGTCGCGGGCGCAGACGCGGCCTTCCGCGGTGGCGTCGGGGCCGACGGTGAGGCGGACCAGGCCACCGCCCAGCGGCCGGTTCAAGGTCGTCACGATGTGGCCGCCGGGCACGGTCTGTTCCAGCCACGCCAAGGGAATCGTGGACACTGCAGCGGTGCAGAGGATGCGGTCGAAAACGATTCCGGCGGGAAAACCGAGCGCGCCGTCGCCCGCGGCACAGGCCGGTGCGTAACCGCATTCGGCGAGACGTTCGCGGGCCGCGTCGACCAGGTCCGCATCGATGTCCACTGTGGATACTTGGCCGGAACCGCAGCGGTGGCTGAGCAAACCGGCGTTGTACCCGGTCCCGGTGCCGATTTCGAGCACCCGGTCGCCGTCGCGCACGAGGAGTTCCTCAAGCATGATCGCCATGATCCCGGGCATACTCGACGAACTGGTCGGCACCCCGGTGACCGGGCCGAATTCCCTAGCCTGCAACCACTTAGCCGGCGTGTCGTCGAGTTGCGTGACCAGCACGTCACGGGAGTAGACGCGTTCCAGCCAGCCCGGATCGGCGCGCTCGACCGCACTCCAGGTGCCATTCTCCGGCACGAAGAACCGGGGGAGGAACACGTGCCGGGGCACCGCGGCGAAGGCGTCGATCCAGCGTTTCTCGTGGAGGACGCCTTCCGCGACGAGCTGCCGGGTCAGGCGCCTGCGGAGCCGTTGTGCACCCATGCCCCCCACGGTAGCCGGGTGAGCGATAGCACACCCGATGGTGCAAGCAGAGTGCTTGCAATAGCTAGCGCTGCCGCGTACCGTCGGTATGGCCAGAGGAGGTGACCGGATGACCGAACCCGGTGGCGCACACCGGCCGATCGAGAAGGTCGCGGACTTCGCTTCCGGCATCGGCGAGTACATCCGGCAGCAGCGCAGTTCGGCGAAGATCTCGTTGCGCCAGTTGTCGAAGCTCGCCGGAGTGTCCAATCCGTACCTGAGCCAGATCGAGCGCGGGGTGCGCAAGCCCAGCGCCGAGATCCTGCAGCAGATCGCCAAGGGCCTGCGTATTTCGGCCGAGGCGCTCTACGTGCAAGCGGGGATCCTCGACCTGCCGACGGGCGGACCGGTCGGCGACGCGATCCGCGCCGACACCGAGCTGACCGAGCGGCAGAAGCAGGTCCTGCTCGACGTCTACGAGTCCTTCCGGCGGGAGAACGCCGCCGGAACCGCTTCCCCCGCCGCCGACGCGGCGAAGACCACCACTATCTCTGAGGAGTCGCCATGACCACCCCCAAGACCACCGAGGACGTCCGCAAGGTCGTCAGCACCGCGATCGACCAGGTCCGCACCCCGCTGCTGGCCGCGCTCGGTGCGGGCAATCTGGCCGGCCAGGCCGTGACCGACGCCGTCGCGAAGGCTCGTGCGAACGTCAATTCCGCGCGCAAGGGCATCGAGGAGCTGCCTGGCGAGGTCGGGAGCATCCGCGAGAAGCTCGACCCGGCCGAGCTGCGCAAAGCCATCGACGAGTACACCGAGGCCGCGCTGAAGCTGTACAACAAGCTGGCCGAGTCCGGTGAGCAGGCCTGGGACAAGATCGCCGCGCAGCCACAGGTGAAGAAGGCCCTCGAGCAGCTGGAGGAGGCCCTCAGCGCCGCGCAGGACCGGGTCGACGGCCTGGCCGGCGAGACCCGCGAGCGCGTCGAAGACGTGCTGGCGAAGGTCACCAAGCGCACCCGCTCGGTCGGTGAGCAGGCTGCCCGCAAGGTGACCGAGGTCGCCGGCGAGACCGCGGACGCGGTAGAGGAGCTGGGCGACGACCTTGCCCACGAGACCCGCTCGGTGGCCCGCAAGACGGCCAACCGCACCGCGCCGAAGACCGCCGCGCCGGCCCGCCGCACCACGACCAACGCGAAGAAGCCGACCACCCCAAAGCCCGAAAAGTAAACCCGCCGCGCCCGCCGCCCTGGCGGCTCCCGGCGGCCCCGGGGCAAGGCTGTGAAGGGTCCCTTCACGGACTCTGAGTCCGTGAAGGGACCCTTCACGGACTTCGGAAAGAAGGCGAGCCGCTTCGTGGTCCGGGCCCTGCCGTGTTCGCCCGATTCGTGGCAAGTGCCCGGGCGGGCCGGTGGTCGGATTTTCCGGTGATGCCGGTCACAGGCGGGGCAATCCGGGATCGGTTCCGGGCCGCCGGGGGGTCCGGTTTCGCGCGCGGGTTGCCGTAAGCTGGATCCGTGCTGGTTGCCGACTGGATCCTCAGGGTCATCTACTGGGGCAGCATCGTGGTCGGGCTTTTCGCCTTCGTTCACGCGGTGTTGCAGCGTGCCGACGCGTACTCGGCGGCCGACCGCAAGACCAAGCCGATCTGGATGTTGATCACCGGCGGTGCCACCCTGGCGCTGGCCCTGTTCCAGGTGCAGGGGCCGGGGCTGATCTTCTGGGTGCCCGCGATGGCCGCGGTACTCGTCTACCTGGTCGACGTGCGGCCGCGGCTGATCGAAGTGCAGCGGGGCCGGCGCAACTGGTGACCGCCGTGCGGCCGTGTGCGGCCCGCGGTTTAGATTCGGTCGGATGACGACCTGGAACATCGCCGGGAGCCTCACCGTCGTTCCCGCGCCCACGCGTACCGAACTGCTCGCCGAACCTGTCGCGAAGGCGCTCGCCGCGCTGGCCGCCCCGGACGAGGTGGGGGTCGCCGAGATCGATCCCGGGCTGGCGGACACCGCCGAGTTCTGCGCGGCGTACGGGTCGCCGCTGTCCGCTTCGGCCAACTGCGTCATCGTCTCCGGCAAGCGGGCCGGTGAGGTGCGCTTCGCTGCGGCGCTCGTGCTCGCGACCACCCGGGCGGACGTCAACGGCGTGATCAAACGCCGGCTCGACGTGCGCAAGGCGTCGTTCGCGCCAATGGACGAGGCGGTGGCGCTCACCGGGATGGAGTACGGCGGCATCACCCCGGTCGGGCTGCCCGGACCGTGGCCGATCCTGGTCGACCAGGCCGTGGCCGACCAGCCGGAACTCGTCATCGGCAGCGGGATCCGGGGCAGCAAGCTGTTGATCTCCGGTGCCGCGCTCGCCGGGCTGCCGAACGCCGAGGTCATCGAGGGCCTGGCCCGGTAGCTCTCGTTCCCCGGATGTCGTTGGTGCGCAAGATGGTTTCTCCGGAGCCCGTTCGTGGCGGACGCCGTGCGGCCCGTTTCCGGCCGGGTGTGCGAAGGTGGGCTCGGCGGGAAAACGAAGAGAGCAGAGGGACGAGATGGGAAAGGTCACGGCCACCGCGGAGCGCATGATCGACGCGCCGGTGGAGAGGGTGCGCGAGCTGGTCGCCGACTACGTCGAGACCCGGCCGAAGCTGCTCACTGAGCACTACCGCGACTACGAGGTCACCGAAGGTGGCGTCGGAGCGGGTACGAAGGCCGGTTGGAAGCTGCAGGCCACCTCGAAGCGCGTACGCGACGTCGCGGCGACGGTGACCGAGCCCAAGCCGGGCACGTTGGTGGAGACCGACGCGAACTCCAGCATGGTCACCACCTGGACGGTCGCGGAGGCCGGTGCCGGTTCCCTGGTGCGCATCGAGACCAGCTGGGACGGCGCGAGTGGCGTCGGCGGCTTCTTCGAGAAGACCTTCGCCCCCGGTGGGCTGAAGCGGATCTACGACGGTGTGCTCGGCAAGCTCGCGGAGATCGTGTAGCGCCAGTCACGCCGCCGGGGCAAGCGGAACGTTTGCCCCGGTCTGGTCGTTGAAGCCGGGTGATACGGGGCACGCGCCCGGTTCGAGTCCAGTTGCAGAAACGGAGTCGGCACAGTGACCGCATCGACCAAGGCGACCGAGATCCGGCTCGCCGCTCGTCCGCACGGGGTTCCCACGCCGGAGAACTTCGACATCGTCGACACCGACGTGCCGGTGCCCGGTCCGGGGCAGCTGCTGGTACGCAACCTGGTGATGAGCGTGGACCCGGCCATGCGCGGGCGGATGAACGACGTGAAGTCCTACGCGCCGCCGTTCGAGGTGGGCGAGCCGATGCACGGTGGCGCGGTCGGCGAGGTCGTGGAATCCACTGTGGACGAATTCGCGCCCGGTGAGCACGTGCTGCACAACCTGGGCTGGCGTACGCACGCGGTACTCGATGCCAACCAGGTGGCCAAAGTGGACGGTTTGGTGGCGCAGCTGTCCACCTACCTCGGCGTGCTCGGCATGCCGGGCCTCACCGCGTATACCGGCCTGCTGGTGAGCGCGGAGTTCACGGCGGGGGACACGGTGTTCGTGTCCGGAGCGGCCGGTGCGGTCGGCTCGCTGGTGGGGCAGCTGGCCCGGCTCAAGGGTGCCAAGCGGGTGATCGGCAGCGCCGGTTCCGCGGAGAAGGTGCGTTGTCTGACCGAGGATCTCGGCTTCGACGCGGCCTTCAACTACAAGGACGGTCCGGTCGCCGGCCAGCTGGCCGCCGCCGCGCCCGAGGGCATCGACGTCTACTTCGACAACGTCGGCGGGGAGCATCTGGAAGCCGCCATCGCGTCGATGAACCTGCACGGCCGGATCGCGCTGTGCGGGATGATCTCGCTGTACAACGACACCGAGCCGGCACCCGGTCCGCGCAACCTCCTGCAGCTCGTCGTGCAGCGGATCACCATGCGCGGCATGCTCGTGTCGGACCAGTGGGGTATGCGGGAACAGTTCCTGACCGAGCTGGCGCCGCTCGTCGCTTCCGGCGAGATCAAGTACTCCGAGACCTTTGTGGACGGTATCCGCAATGCGCCTGATGCGTTCCTCGGGCTGCTCAGCGGAGCCAACACCGGCAAGATGCTGGTGCGCCTCTAAAGATTCAAAGGCTGTGAAGGGACCCTTCACGGACGCAAGGGCTGTGAAGGGACCCTTCACAGCCTTTGAATCCGTCTAGAAGACGACGGTGCGGTTGCCGTGGACGAGCACGCGGCCTTCGAGATGCCAGCGCAGGCCCCGGGCGAGGGCGACCTTCTCGACGTCCCGGCCCTTGCGGACCATGTCGTCCACCGAATCGTCGTGGCCGACGCGGATCACGTCCTGCTCCACGATCGGGCCCGCGTCCAGGTCGGCGGTGACGTAGTGGCAGGTCGCGCCGATCAGCTTGACGCCGCGGGCGTGTGCCTGGTGGTACGGCTTCGCGCCGACGAACGACGGCAGGAAGCTGTGGTGGATGTTCAGCGCGCGACCGGCCCACGCCGCGCACAGCTCGGGCGGCAGCACCTGCATGAAGCGCGCCAGCACGATCGCGTCCGGGGTGTGCGCGTCGACCAGCTTGCGGATCTCGGCGAACGCGTCCGCTTTGCCCGCCGGGTCGCCGGCCGGGAACGGCACGTGGTGGAACGGGATGCCGTGCGCGCGGGTGATGCCCCCGAGCGTGGCGTGGTTGCCGATCACTGCGGCGATTTCCACGTCCAGCTCGCCGGAGGCGACCCGGCCGAGCAGGTCGTACAGGCAATGCCCGGCCTTCGACACGAGAATCACCACGCGTGGGCGCCTCCCGGTGTCGAACACCTGCCAGTTCGACTCCGCCGACAGCTCCCCGGCCACGGCGGCGAACCGGTCACGCAGGCCGTCGACGTCGAAGGGCAGCGAGTCGGCGCGGACGACCTGGCGGGTGAAGAACCAGCCGGTGTCCGGATCGGTGTGGTAGGCCGCTTCGACGATCGTCCCGCCGTGTTCGGCGAGGAAACCCGAGATGCGCGCGATGATCCCGGTGCGGTCGGGGCAGCCGAAGGTGAGTACGTAGCGCTGTGGGTCAGGCACCCGGCCAGTATCCATTGCCGGCTGGTCAGGGTGTCTTGAGGAGGTCGAGAACAGCGGGATCGCCGGTCGTCGCGGCGGCGTGCGGGCGGCCCCAGAGCGCGCGGTAGACGTCGTCGGCCGGCCCGCTCAAGATCACGTCGGGGCTGCCTTCGCCCAGCGCCGGGCGCTCCCCGTGCCGCAGCACGAGGGTCCAGGCTCGGGTGCCGCCATGGACCTCGATGACCCCATCCCGGGTTCCGGACGGGGCCCGGCGGGGGAGCAGGAAGGCGAGATACTCGTCGATCCCGTCCTCGGCGAATTCCGGGGCGAAGCGGGTGTCCGGGGGAACGGGCAGCGCGCCCTCCGCGTCGAGCCGGTGGATGGCGAGTTCGTGGGCCATCCGCCGGGTCCAGTCGCCGACGGTGAAGGTGCCTTGCGGGAACGGGGATCTGGTCGGGTGATCCGCGGGCCGCCGGAGTGCTTCGCGGGCGGCGAGCCGGCCGCCGTCCCAGTGGCCGAGCAGGTCCGGCCAGCCCCCGTCGGTGCTCGCGGGCCGGTCAGCGCCGTCGCCGGCGATCATCGCGGTGACGTAGGAGAACAGTCCGTTCAGGTGGACGACCAGATCCTTCATCGTCCATTGAGGACAGTTCGGGACCGGGGCCCGCGGACCGGTCGTCAGCGCGGCCGCCTTCAGCCGGTCCGCGTGGATGTCGATCGCTTCCAGCAGCCGCGGGGTGTCCATGCCGCGATGTTAGGTGGCGGGCGCCGAGACGTCTGCCGAACTCGATGAGGGCAACCAGCAGCAAGGCGAGGGCGAAGGAGAGCAGCAGGCCGTACACCGGCTGGTCGGCGAACGCTGCGCCACCGGCTAGGCCGATCAGGGTGCTGTAGATCGCCCATAGTGTGGCGCCGAGGGCGTCCAGTGGCACGAAGCGTCGGAAGGGGTAACCGAGACTGCCGGTCGCCAGTGCGCTCGCGACGCGGCCACCCGGGAGGTAACGCGCGGCGATGATCAGCAGCGGCGCTCGTCTGAGTACTTGCGTGCGTGCCCACTCGTGCCGCTGTCGTCCGGATGGTCCTCGCTCCAGTCGTGCGAGCGCTCGTGGTCCGGCCGCGCGGCCGACGGTGTAGCCGAGGCAGTCGCCGGCCCACGCACCGGTCGCCGCGGCCAGCACCAGGAGGGCCAGGCGGCCGGGGTCGGGACCGAGGAGGACGGCGACGGTCACCACGGTCGTCTCGCTCGGCATGAACGGCAGCAACGCGTCCAGCGCGGAGACGGCGAACACGAGCAGCCACAGCCACGGCGACCCCAGCGCCCCTCGGAGCAGCTCGGTGACCTCTTCCAGCAGTTCCACCCGCTCAGCTTGATCACTGAAGGTCGCCACTGGGTGACCCCGCGGGGTGTGGCCGGTGAACAGGTGGGGGTCAGCCGGGCGCGACGCTCTCCCACGGAACGGTCAGCTCCCCGAGCCGGTGCCGGTCCTGGCGGCCGAGCACCGGCCAGCCGCGGCCGGCCAGCAGCGCGACCGCGGTGCGCCAGCGGGCGCGCACACCGAACGATCGGTGCGGCGCGGCCGCCGCCCAGCATTCGTCCAAAGTGGTCAGCAGCGTGTGTACGCGTTCGCCCGGAACGTTGCGGTGGATGAGGATCTTCGGCAGTCGTTCGGCCACTGTGGACGGATGGTCGAGTTCGGCGAGGCGGACCGAGAGGGTGAGCGAGACCGGTCCGCCGGCGGTCACGGTGACCCAGGTGGCGAGCCTGCCGATCTCGTCGCAGGTGCCCTCGACCAGCATCCCGCCGGAGGGCATCGCGTCGAGCATCAGCCGCCACGCACCGGTCACCTCGTGTTCGTCGTACTGGCGGAGCACGTTGAACGCGCGCACCAGCACCGGCCGCGTTCCGGCGAGTTCGAACCCGCCACGGCGGAAGTCCAGCCGAGGTGGATCCGCCGCCTGCCGGCCCCGCGCGACCCGTTCGGGATCCAGTTCGAGCCCGAGCACCCGCACGTCCGCGCGGACCCGCGCCAGCCACCGGGCCAGCTCCACGGTCGTGACCGGCGACGCGCCGTAGCCGAGATCGACGACAAGGGGACGCTCGCTCCGCCGAAGCAGCCGGGTGACCGCGGGATCGGCGACCAGCCACCGATCCACCCGCCGCAGCCGGTTGGGATTGGTGGTCCCCCGGGTCGGCGCCCCGACCGGAGCCGAACGGCCGCCTTTCGGGGCAGTGCGGGTGGCTGGCACGCCGGTCGCCGAAGCGGGCGGGGTGCCTTTTCCCGGAGTGGACGGGGGACGGGCGGCCACCGGAGTCAGCGGTGGTCGGCCAGCCACTGCGCGGTGAACTCGTCCTCGCGGCGAAGCAGGCTCGTCACCTGCTCGGAGACGAACTCCTCGATCCGGCCGCCGAACAGCGGAATCCGGACCACAACCTCGCCGGACGTGCGGAAGATCACTTTTTCCGCGGACGGGGCGAGCGAGGTCTGCGCACCGATCTCGCCGGGGACGCCGCCGACGGAGACGTCGGTCCGGCCGGTGTAGCTCTCGCCGGAGCGCTGCCAGGTCTGGGTGCGGCGGACGATGATGTCGCCCTTGATCAGGGCACGCACCGCTTGCGGCAGGCGGGCGGCGTTGATGCCGTGCTCCAGCTCGTAGCGCACCGAGTCGCCTTCGCCGGTGTACGACAGGAGCTTGCCGTTATCGCCGCCGAGGGCGGACAGGCGTGCTCGTACGGCTTCCTCGCCGGACACTGCGAGGAAGACCTCCGCGAGCGTGCCGGAGAACTCGCCGCGGTGCTCGATCCGGGAACCCATGGGCGGTGACAGTACCGGGCGCACGCGGTAAGGGGCCAAGTCGAGGCCAGTACCGTTAACAGCCGTGAACACCACAGTTGGGCCGCGCCTCGCCGACTGCACGACCTTGCGGCTGGGGGGACCGGCGCGCCGTTTCGTCCACACGGACACGGCCGCCGACCTGGTCGCCGCCGTCCGGGCGGCGGACGAAGCCGGGGAACCGGTGTTGCTGCTCGGCGGCGGCTCGAACCTGGTCGTGGCCGACGAGGGGTTCGACGGCACGCTGGTGCGGATCGCGTCCACGGGCTGGACCCGCGATGGCGACGTCGTCGAAGTGGTCGCCGGGCATGAGTGGGACGCGTTCGTCGCCGAACTGGTCGACGCGGGGCTCGGTGGGCTCGAATGCCTGTCCGGCATCCCCGGTTCGGTCGGGGCCACGCCGATCCAGAACGTCGGCGCGTACGGCTGCGAAGTGGCCGATTCTCTCGTCTCCGTGCGGCTTTACGACCGGAAAGCAGGCGAGATCCGCACAGTGCCGGCCGAGGAACTCGGCTTCGGTTATCGCACCAGTGTCCTCAAGGGCACTGATCGCGGCGTGGTGCTGAGCGTGCGGTTCCGGATCGATCGTTCAGGACAGTCCGCGCCGGTGCGGTACGCCGAGCTGGCGCGCACGCTGGGTACCGAAACCGGCGCGAAAGTCCCCACCGCGCAAGCCCGGGAGGCCGTGCTCGGCCTGCGCCGCGGCAAGGGCATGGTGCTGGACCCGGCCGACCACGACACGTGGAGCGCCGGTTCGTTCTTCACCAATCCGATCGTTCCGTCCGGCGAAGCCCCGGAGACCGTGGCGCGGATCACGGAAGCCGCCGGCGAACCACCGCGGTTCCCGGCCGAGGCGGGGGTGAAGCTGTCCGCCGCGTGGCTCATCGAGCGGGCCGGTTTCGGCAAGGGGTACCCCGGGCCGGGCGGCCGGGTTTCCTTGTCCACCAAGCACACTCTCGCGCTGACGAACCGCGGCGGCGCCAGCACGGCGGACCTGCTCGCGCTGGCGGGCGAGGTCCGGGACGGCGTCGAAGCCCGCTTCGGTGTGCGCCTGCATCCGGAGCCGCTGCTCATCGGCTGCGCACTTTGAGCCGCTACGGCAACCGGACGAGCGGGTGAAACGTCCTCCGTACGGAGAGAGAGCACCGCGGAACAGGTAGCGTCGAGAGTGCTCGCCGACGCTGATCATGTGGCGCACCCCGGGTGGACGGGGAGCAGGTGCGGGGGGACAACAGGAGGTAGACGGTGATCGAGCGCCGTACGGTGTTCAAGGCCGCGGTCGCCGCAGGTGCGGCAGCGCTCGCGGCCGCGTGTTCGACCAGTAACGACGGCACCGCGCTGCCCCAGGGCAGCAGCGATGACGGGGGCAAGGCGGTCGAGCCCGTGGCGAAGATCACGGCCACCCCGGCCGTGGCCGCGAAGGACGCGGGGGTCCGCGATCCGGTGGTGGTCAAGGTCGCCGAGGGCAAGCTGACCGAGGTGAAGGTCACCAGCTCCAGTGGCGCCGAGCTGAAGGGCGACCTCGCCGCCGACGGCCTGTCGTGGACCAGTTCCGAGCCACTCGGCTACGGCAAGACCTACACCTACGCGGCCAAGGCGCTCGGCTCCGACCAGCGCCCAGCCGAGCTGTCCGGTTCGTTCGCCACGATCAGCCCGGCCAAGCAGGTGCGCGCCACGCTGAACCCGGCCGACAACGCGAAGGTCGGCGTCGGGATGCCGATCAGCGTGAAGTTCGACAGCCCGCCGAAGGACCGCGCCGCGGTCGAGAAGGCGTTGAAGGTCAAGACCGACGTCGAGGGCGCCTGGGGCTGGATTTCGGCCACGCAGGTCGACTGGCGGCCGAAGGAGTACTGGCCGGAGAACACCTCGGTGGAGGTCGAGGCGAATCTCTACGGCCTTGAGCTGGGCGAAGGTACCTACGGCAAGTCCGATGTCACCACGAAGTTCGCCATCGGCCGCAACCAGGTGGTCAAGGTGCACACGCCGGACCACTCGATGAAGGTCTTCCGCGGCGGCTCGGAGGTCAAGAGCTACCCCTGCTCCAACGGGCTGGACGCCGAGGTGGACCGCAACACCCCGAACGGCACGTACATCGTGATGTCGAAGCAGGAGCACGCGGTCTTCGACAACGCCCGCTACGGCTACACCAACGTGAACAAGAAATGGGCCTGCCGGATCTCCAACCACGGCGAGTTCATCCACGAGAACCAGGACAATGCGGCCGCGATCGGCAAGGTCAACAACTCGCACGGCTGTGTCAACCTGCTCGAGGTGGACGCCAAGGACTACTACGACTCGGCGATGGTCGGCGACCCGGTGGAAATCACCGGTGCGCAGCAGAAGAGCCCGACCGGTTCGGATGTCAAGGACTGGTTCTACGACTGGCCTACCTGGAAGACCCTTTCCGCGCTGAAGTGAGCGTCTGCTACGAAGTAGCACCGTGAACACCGAAGTCGCCGGCCCCGGCGGAGTGCGCATCGCACTGCGGGTCGAGGGTGCCGAGAACTCCCGTCCGATCGTCTTCGTGCACGGCTGGGCGCAGTCGGCGGACGCCTGGTCCGCGCAGCTGGCCGATCCGGCGCTGTCCGGCCGGTTCCGGCTGGTCGCGATGGACCTGCGCGGGCACGGCGCGTCCGGCGTGCCCGCCGCCGGGTACGACGATCCGCGGCAGTGGGCCGGCGATCTCGCCGCGGTGCTGGACTTCGCCGGCCCGGACGCGATCCTGGTCGGCTGGTCCTACGGCGGCCTGGTGATCACGGACTACCTCCGGGTGCACGGCACCGCACGGCTGTCCGGGATCGTGCTCGTCGGCGCGGTCACCGAGATCGGCCGGGGCCGCGAGGGCGGCCGGACCGGGCCGGTGATGCGGGCCGCTTTGCCCGCCGCGCTGTCCGACGACGCCGAGGTCGCGATTCCGGCGCTGGTCGAGTTCGCCCGCGCGCAGGCGAGCGCGCGAGTGCCCGGGGCGTACGCGCAGGCCATGCTCGGGCGCTCGCTCTCGGTGCCGCCCGCGGTGCGGGGCGCGCTGTTCCGCCGGGACGTCGGCAGCGCCGAAGTGCTGGCCGCGGTGGACGTGCCGGTGCTGGTCGTGCACGGTACGGCGGACCAGGTGGTGGATCCGGCCGCCGCGGAGTACTCCGCCGGGAAGATTCCGGGGGCGGTTCTGCGTTGGTTCGTTGACGCGGGGCATCTGCCGTTCGTCGAGGAGCCGGGTGAGTTCACCGCTCTGCTGCGGCAGTTCTCCGGGAATACGGCCGAAGAGCAGGAGTAGATACAGGTGACCAGCTCCCTCAACGGGTTCCGGGCCGCGCCGCGCCGGATCGCCGTGCTGTCCGTGCACACCTCACCACTCGAACAGCCGGGCACCGGCGACGCGGGCGGGATGAACGTGTACATCAGCCAGACCGCGCAGGAGATGGCGCGCCGCGGGGTCGAGGTGGAGGTGTTCACCCGCGCAACGTCCTCGGAGCAGCCGCCGCTGGCCGAGCTGTCGCCGGGGGTCACCGTGCGGCATGTGCAGGCCGGTCCGTTCGAACCGCTCGCGCGCGACGAGCTGCCCGCCCAGCTGTGCGCGTTCACCTCCGGGGTCCTGCGTGCCGAGGCGTTCCACGAACCCGGCTACTACGACCTGATCCACTCGCACTACTGGCTTTCCGGGCAGGTCGGCTGGCTGGCCAGGGACCGCTGGGGGGTCCCGCTCGTGCACACCGCGCATACCCTGGCCAAGGTGAAGAACTCGCTGCTGGCCGCGGGGGACAAGCCGGAGCCGCGCACCCGCGTGATGGGCGAGGAGCAGGTGGTCGCGGAGGCCGACTGCCTGGTGGCGAACACCCAGGTGGAGGCCCGGCAGCTGGTGGAGCTCTACGGCGCGGCGCCGGACGCGGTACACGCCGTGCCGCCGGGCGTGGACCTCGAACGGTTCACACCCGGTTCGCAGCCGGAGGCCCGGCGTGCGCTCGGCCTGCCCGAGGACGCGGTGGTGCTCGCTTTCGCCGGGCGAATCCAGCCGCTCAAAGCGCCGGACGTGCTGCTGCACGCCGCGGCCGAGCTGCTTCGTCGGCAGCCGGAACTGACGCGGCGGCTGGTGGTGCTGATCGTCGGCGGTCCGTCCGGGACGGGGCTGGAGCAGCCGCAGGCATTGCGGGAGCTGGCGGCGACGCTGGGTATCGCCGGGCAGGTGCGGTTCCTGCCCCCGCAGCCGGGGGCGAAGCTGCGCACCGTGTTCTGCGCGGCCGATGTGGTCGCCGTGCCCAGCTACAACGAGTCGTTCGGCCTGGTCGCGCTGGAGGCGCAGGCTTGCGGGACCCCGGTGGTGGCCGCCGAGGTCGGCGGGCTGCCGGTCGCGGTGCCGCACGGGGTGTCCGGGCTGCTGGTGCCTTCGCACCGCGCTGCGGACTGGGCGGACGCGCTCGCCGCGGTCGCGCTGCGCCCGGACCGGCGGGCCGAGCTGGCGGCCAACGCGGTGCCGCACGCGCAGCGGTTCTCCTGGCGGCGGACCACCGACTCGCTGACCGGGATCTACGCTCAGGCGAGCCTGGCGTTCCGCCGGGCGCTGGAGAACCGGGCGGAGGTGGCGGTGTGAGTCTCGACGCGGTACTCAAGTCCACTTTGGACGAAGCGGGACTGAAGTACGACCGGCGCGGTGCGGGCCGCTACTTCGTCACCCTGCCCGGGACCAGGAAACTCCAGACCAACTGCTGGCTGGTGGACGGGGACCACGCGTTCTCGGTGGAGGCGTTCGTCTGCCGCCGTCCCGATGAGCGGCACGAGGACGTCTACCGGTTTCTGTTGCAGCGCAACGCCCGGCTCTACGGCGTGCACTACACAGTGGACAGTGTCGGGGACATCTACCTGGTCGGCCGGTTCGGCAGGGAGACGATCACCGCCGCGGAGCTGGACAAGATCCTCGGCCAGGTGCTGGAGACCGCCGACGGCGACTTCAACACCCTGCTGGAAATCGGGTTCGGCACCTCGATCAGGCGTGAGTGGGACTGGCGGGTGTCCCGTGGTGAATCGCTGGCCAACCTCCAGGCGTTCAAGCACCTGGTCGAGCCCGCCCGGCCGCACGAGCCGGGGCTGACCGAGTCGTGACCGCCGCCGTGCAACGGTTCTGACCGCCGTGCCGTCTCTCCGCCACGAACTGGAGGGAGAGACGGATGCGAACCCGATGGAGATCCCTGCTCGCCGGTGGCGGGCTGGTGCTGGTGCTCAGCGGCTGCAGTGGCACGCAGGAGACGGCCACTCCGGCGCAGGCGGGGATGGCGGCGAACGCCGGTGCGGCGCCGAAGCAGGAGGCCGTACCGGGGCCGAAAGCCGCTCCGGCGCAGGTCAGTCCCTCGACGACGGACCGCAAGCTGGCCCGGAGCGCCCGGCTGGACGTGACGACGCGGACGGTCGCCGACGTCGTGGCCCGCGCCCGGGCCATCGCAGCCGATGTCGGCGGGTACCCGGGGCAGGAGACCAGTACGACCGATTCCGCCACGGTGAGCTTGTCCGTGCCTGCCGAAAAGCTCGACCCGGTGCTGGACCGGCTCGCCGGCCTCGGCGAGGTCACCCGGCGCGAGCTGAGCACCCGGGACGTGACCGGGCAGGTGGTCGACGTGGCGGCCCGGCTGGCCACGCAGCGGGCGAGCGTGGACCGGATCAGGGCGTTGCTGGCGAAGGCCTCGTCGGTGTCCGAGATCGCGTCCGTGGAGAGCGAGCTGACCAGCCGGGAGGCCGAGCTGGAGTCGCTTGAGCGCCAGCAGGACTCGCTCGCCGGGACGGTCGCGATGGCCACCGTCGCGCTGTCGGTGACCGGAACCGCGGCGCCGCAGGCCGCCGATGAATCCGGCGGTTTTCTCGGAGGCCTCGGCGCGGGCTGGCGCGGGTTCCTGGTCTTCGGCGGCGCCGTGCTACGGGTGCTCGGCGCGGTGGTGCCGTTCGCCGTGGTGCTCGGGATCCCGGCGGGCGCGCTGCTGTGGTGGCTGCGCCGCCGGCGACGGGTGCGTGTGGCGGAGACGCCCGCCGAGTGAGGGCGGTGGCGGGACGGCTCGAGGGAGGGGGAGTCGCGATCTCGAGCCGCCCCGCTGAAGTTCCCGCCAAAAGTGGACCCGGTGACGAGGGGGATGCCAACGGGGCCGGCGGGCCGCGGCTCGGCAGGGGGAGACGAGCCGCGATCACGGCCCGCACGCCGGGGAGTGCGTGGATCCGGCTGTGCGGGACATGCCAAACCTGTCAGATGTCCACCGGTAATCACAAGACTACTCGTTAGACCGTTCGGGTGAATTCTTGCGACGACGATAACGGTACGCAATGCATTGCCCTTGCTGACCTGCTTGTTGGCAGCCCACCTGTTGTTCGAGTGACAGCGTTACTGTCCGGTAACGCACTCTCCGTAGAACACCGTTCAACGCGGGACTCCCGGCCGGCGCGGTGGTCCGTTCTGGCAGGCTGTGCCCATGGCCGAACTCGGGACGTTGGTGCTGCTGCGACACGGGCAGAGCACGTGGAACGCGGAAAACCTGTTCACCGGCTGGGTGGACGTACCTCTTTCGGAGACTGGGGAGCGGGAGGCCCGCCAGGGCGGGCAGCTGCTGGCCGAGGCCGGGCTGCTGCCGGACGTGGTGCACACCTCCCTGCTGCGCCGGGCGATCGGCACGGCGAACCTGGCCCTCGACGCCGCCGACCGGCATTGGATCCCGGTCAAGCGCGACTGGCGGCTCAACGAGCGGCACTACGGGGCGCTGCAGGGCAAGAACAAGAAGCAGACCCTCGACGAGTTCGGCGAAGAGCAGTTCATGCTCTGGCGCCGTTCCTACGACACCCCGCCGCCGCCGATCGACCCGGCCGACGAGTACAGCCAGGCCGGCGACCCGCGCTACGCCGACCTCGGTGACGAGGCCCCGCGCACCGAATGCCTCAAGGACGTCGTCGCGCGGCTGCTGCCGTACTGGGAATCGGCGATCGTGCCGGACCTGCGCGCCGGGCGCACGGTGCTGGTCGCCGCGCACGGCAACTCGCTGCGCGCGCTGGTCAAGCACCTGGACGGGATCTCCGACGACGACATCGCCGGCCTCAACATCCCGACCGGCATCCCGCTGCGCTACGACCTGACCACCGAGCTGAAGCCGGTCAAGACGGGCGGCGAGTACCTCGACCCCGAGGCGGCGAAGGAAGCCGCCGCCGCCGTCGCGAACCAGGGCCGCTGACCGCCACACCCGAAAGCTGTGAAGGGACCCTTCACAGCCTTTGAGTCCAGGGTTCCGGCAAAGTCGGTGTGGAGGTCTGTGAAGGGACCCTTCACGGACTCTGAGTCTGTGAAGGGTCCCTTCACAGACCCGAAACCGGTCCGGCGCACGCCACGAGGTGGTCGCACACACCTCCGCATCGCCCACTGCCGGGTCCCC
>NZ_QZFV01000095.1:0-57119 GCF_003600245.1 Amycolatopsis panacis | reverse complement strand
CGCATGCAGCGGCCGGCCAGCACTCATCCCACAGCCGACCCCGATCCAAGCCCGGCTACTCGACCTCCTTGCGGTCGACCCCACCCAACCGCCATGATCAACAAATCCGGAGTTCCCGGGTCCGCCCGCCATCACTCATGTGCGAAACACCCGGCTAGCCGCCGGAGCCGCTCGACGACCGGGACGAGCCGATGGTCCCCGGACGGGGTCGAGAGACCGGCGTGCGCGTAGGTGATCGCGTCGTGGCTGTCGAACACGGCGAACAGCGTGGTCGCGCCGACCCCGCGCACCGCCGCGTCGGCCAGCCCGGCGACCGGCACGATCCGTGACCGGGGGATGCCGTTGTTGTCCGCCCAGGCCAGATGGACGCCGCCGACTCCCGCCGCGGCCAGATCCTTCGCCGCCGCCGACGCCGCCTTGGTCATGGTGTGCTCCCTTCGTCACTGTCAGTATTCCGGTCCGGCGCCGGGCGATCCGATCGGCCCTCCCGGCCGGATTCCGGGCCACCGTGGCGAAGAACACACTCCGCCCGGATCCGCTTGCCCGGAAACCCCGGCCACGAGGACCGGACCGGCAGACCCGGAAAAATTCCGCTGAGAACGAACAAGACCCGCGCCGGAATCACGTCGCCGCGTTTCCCCGGCCACCCGAAATCCTCCCCTGCATAGGGTTTGACCACGCAAAATGTCCGGCATTGGGTGGGGTGGAGCAGTGCCCGGCACCGGGCGCTACGGCAACCGGGGTAATTCGGCGTGACACACCTCCCACCGGCGCGGGAACACTTGCGGGCAGCGAAACGTCTGCAAGAGTGGAAGCACGAACACCGCGGAGCCGGAAGCGATCCCGCCGAAGGCAGTCTTTCCGAAGTGGGCGTAGCTGGATCGAGGTACCGGGCGACCGGTACCGGGACGGAGGGAGACCCCCATGACAACGCCGACGCTCACCCGCCCCGAATTGACCGCCGCCGACCGTTGCGACCGGTGTGGAGCAGCAGCTCAGGTCCGCGCCGTACTCAGCTCCGGAGGCGAACTGCTCTTCTGCGGCCACCACGCCCGCGAACACGAGGCGAAGCTCAAGGAGCTCGCGGCAGAGATCCAGAAGTAACCGACGACCCGAACTTCCGTCCCGGAGGCGGCAGGTGCCCAGCGCACCTGCCGCCTCCGGCCGTTTCGGCGCCCGCACCGCCCGTCGCCGCCGGTGCAGGGCTGTGAAGGGACCCTTCACAGCCCCAGCGTCCGTGAAGGTTCCCTTCACAGCCCATCGGTGAGCCGGGGCTCAGACCGTGTCGAGGACGGTCTCGAAGGCGACTTCCGCGGCGCCGAGGAGCTTCACGTCCGCGCCCAGGACCGAGCTGACGATCCGGGTCCCGCCGACCGCCCGGCTCACCAGGCTGCGCCGCCGGACCTCCTCGGCGACGACCCGGATCACCGCTTCCGGCAGCACGGTCAGCAGGTCCCCCAGCACGACCAGCTGCGGGCCCAGCAGGTTCACCACGTTCACCAGCCCGAGAGTCAGCCACTCGGTGAACTCCGCGAGCCGCTCCAGCGCCGCTTCCGGATCACGGGCCAGTTCCCGCAGTTCCACCAGGATCGCGCCCCGGGCGATGCCCTCGGGCAGGCCCAAAGCGCGGCACAGCGCGGCTTCCCCGATCTCGGTCTCCCAGCATCCGCTGTTGCCGCAGTAGCACGGCCGCCCGCCGGGACGGATCACCATGTGCCCGATCTCCCCGAAGTAGCCCGCGCCGCCGCTGAGCGACGAGCCCTGTGCGATCACGCCGCCGCCCACGCCGACGTCGGCGGAGACGTACACCGCGTCGGACGAGCCGCGAGCGACGCCGCGCAGGTGCTCCGCGAGCGCGCCCAGCTCGGCGTCGTTGCCGACCAGGATGGGGATACGCAGCACGCCACCAAGGCGTTCGCCCAGAGCGACGTCGGTCCAGCGCAGGTTGGGTGCCTCGTGCACGTGCCCGTCCGCGCGGCGGACGACGCCGGGCACCGAGATGCCGGCGGCCACCGGGTCCACGCCGAGATCGGCGGCGAGCACCCGGGTCGACTCGATCACGTGCGTGATCACCTCGTCCGCGGTGCGGGTGGGCGTGCGCAGATGCCAGCTGTCCCGGACCAGGATCTGCCCGCCCAGCCCGACCAGCGCCATCGCCACGTGCTCGACCTGCAGGTCGACCGCGAGCACCACCGCGGCGTGCGGCTGCGGCAGGACCAGGAGCGAGGGGCGCCCGGCCCCCCGCCCCGGCCGGGGCACCCGCTCCTCGACGACGCCCGCCTCGGCGAGCCCGTCCACGAGGGTCTTGATCGTGCTGCGGTTGAGCCCGAGTTCGGTGGCCAGCGCGGCCCGCGTGCTCGGGCCACCGACGTGCAACAGCCGCAGCAGGGTCGTGCGGTTGTGCCGGCGCACCTCGTCCGGGCGGGCGACGGGCGAGCTGCTCACCAGGCTATCTTCCCATCGGCCCTCAGCGTGCCGACGCCTCGGCTCGCCGCCGGGACAACGCGTCGACGGTCGCGGCCAGCATCAGCACCAGGCCGGTCACGATGTTGACCACCGCGGCCGACTGCTGCAACAGGCCGAGCCCGTTGTTCACGATGGCCAGCACGGCACCACCGATCACCGCGTCGATGACCCGGCCCTTGCCGCCGAACAGCGAGGTCCCGCCGATCACCGCCGCGCCGACCGCGAACAGCAGCGTGTTCAGGCCACCGGACTGCGGGTTCACCGCGCCGATCTTCGACGAGTACACGATCGCGCCGATCGCGGCGAACGACGAGCTGATCACGAACACGCTCGTGCGCAGCTTCGGCACGTTGATCCCGGCCCGCCGGGCAGCTTCCTTGTTGCCGCCCACCGCATACAGGTGCCGCCCGTACTTGGTCCGGTTGAGCACGTAGGTGCCCGCGAACAGCAGCACCAGCACGATCGGCACCACATACGGCACGCCCTGGATGCTCACCTGGTCGTTGGACGAGCGGTTCACCGTGAGCAGGTAGGTCGAGACCGCGGCGAGCACCGCGAGCACACCGACCTTGAACACCACGATCGGCGTCGGCTGCACCACCAGCCCACGCCGCTGCCGGGTGAAGTGCTGCCCGAGCGCGATGACCGCATACCCGCCGACCGCCACGACGAACAGCACCCAGCTGCCTGTCACGGACAGGTTTCCGTTGGCCACCGCGTTGAGCGTGTCGCTGGTGCTGATCGGCAGCGTGCCGCCTTCGCCGATGAACTGCAGCAGTACGCCTTGCCACACAATGAACAACGCCAGCGTCACCACGAACGAGGGCATGCCGATCTTCGAGACCAGGAACCCGGTGATACAGCCGATCGCCGTCCCGGTGCAGATCGCGATCGCCATCTCGACCCAGGCGTTCACCGGGGCGCCGATCAGGATGATCACGATGCCGATCACCGAGATGACCGCACCGGCCCAGATTCGTTGCAGCAGCGCGAGTCCCGCCGCGATCACGAGCACCACGATGAAGGTGATGAACACCCCGGTGCCCATGGAGCCGAGCAGATTCCCGTTACGCACGTAGTGCAGGGCCATCAGCCCGGCACACACGCCCGAGGCAGTACCGGCGGAAAGGTCGATCTCGCCGAGCAGCAGCACGAACACGATGCCCATCGCGATGATGGTCTGCCCGGCGCCCTGTTCGAGCAGGTTCGCGATGTTGCGCAGGGTGAAGAAGTCCCCGGACAGCGCGCTGAACAGGATCGCCAGCACGATCACGCCCAGCACGGCCGGGATGGAGCCGAGCTGGCCGTCCTTCATTCGGGCGAAGTAGTCCTTGATGGCCTCACCGGTGGACATCGAGGTCGTGTCGATGCCGAAGTCGGTGATGGCGCCGCTGCCCGCCTCCGGGTTCGCCGGCTTCGCAGGGGTTTCAGTCATGGCAGGTTCTTTCTCGTGGCTGCTCACAGCGCGACGGCTTCGGGGCGGGCGAGGCCGAGGTCGCCCGACCGGCCCGCGGTGATGAGTTCGACGATCTGGCTGTGCGTCACGTCCTTGGTCAGCACCTCGGCCACCAGCCTGCCCAGGTACAGCACGTCGATCCGGTCCGCGACCTCGAACACGTCGGCCATGTTGTGGCTGATCAGCACCACGCCCAGGCCCTGCTCGGCGAGCCGGCGGACCAGATCGAGCACCTGCCGGGTCTGCGCCACGCCGAGCGCCGCGGTCGGCTCGTCCAGGATCACGACCTTGCTGTTCCACAGCACCGATTTCGCGATCGCCACGGTCTGGCGCTGACCGCCCGAGAGCGCGGAGACCGGGGTGCGCACGGACTTCACCGTGCGCACCGAGAGGGAGGCCAGCGTCTCGCGGGCGGCCTTCTCCATCGCGGCCTCGTCCAGCAGCCAGGAGCTGCCGCGTTCCCGGCCGAGGAACATGTTCTGCACGATGTCGAGGTTGTCGGCCAGCGCGAGATCCTGGTAGACGACCTCGATGCCGAGTTCCGAGGCGTCCTTGGGGCCGTGGATGTGCACTTGCTTGCCGCCGAAGGTCACCGTGCCGGTGTCGTACGGGTGGATACCGGCGATGCATTTGACCAAAGTGGACTTGCCGGCCCCGTTGTCGCCGACGAGCGCGGTCACTTCGCCCGCGCGCACCGCGAAGTCCACGTCGTGCAGGACGTGAACCGGGCCGAAGCTCTTGTTCAGGCCGGAGATGTCGAGAATGGGCTCGCTCATGGTTCGCTTGTCTCTCCCGTGGGGACCGGGCCGGGACGCGTGGTCGGGGGTACGCGCGTCCCGGCCCGGCTGTCTAGGGTGCTCCCGGGTCCGGCTCAGGAGATGCCGTACTGGGTGCACTTGGCGGCGACGTCACCGGTGCACACATCCGAGGCCTTCACGTAGCCGGCCTGGATGACCTTCTTGACATCGTTGACGGTGATCAGCTGCGGGGCCAGCAGCACCGACTTGATGTCGCGGTTGTTCTTCGGGTCGTGCAGCGTGCCGGTCGCGATCTTGTCCGCCGCGGCGGTGTCGTTCTTGGCCAGCGCCGCCGCCAGCTTCGCGGTGTTCTCGGCCTCTTCCTTGATCGGCTTGAAGATGGTCAGCAGCTGGTCGCCGCGCAGGATGGCCTGCAGCCCGGCCGCGGTCGAGTCCTGGCCGGTGACCGGGACCTTGCCGTTGAGGCCGTTCTTCTTCAGCACGGTGATCACCGCGCCGGCCAGCTCGTCGTTCGCCGCGACCACGCCGTCGACCTTGCCGCCGGCCCGGCTGAAGATCTGCTCGAAGGTCTGGCCGCCGACCTGCGGGTCCCAGTCGTTGATCGGCTGCTTCTGGACCAGCTTGAGCGCGCCGGAGTCGTACAGCGGCTTGAGGATCTTGTCGTGCCCGTCGCCGAACAGGGTCGCGTTGTTGTCCGTCGGCGCGCCCTCGATCTGCACGACGCCGGCGCCCGGCTTGCTCTTCAGGGCGTCGGCCAGGCCCTGGGCCTGCAGTTCGCCGACCTTCTCGTTGTCGAAGGAGACGTAGTAGTTCGCCGAACCGCCGAGGCTGGGCCGGTCGTAGTCGATGACCGGGATGCCCGCGGCCTTCGCCTTGGCCTCGATCTGCGCACCGACCGCCGGATCCGAGGGCGCGATGATCAGGACCTTGACGCCCTGGCTGATGAACCCGTCGGCGAGCGAGGAGAACTTCTGGTTGTCGCCCTGCGCGTTCTGGATGTCCGAGCTGAAGCCCTGCGCGGACAGCGCGGCCTGCAGCATCGGCTTGTCGAAGGCCTCCCAGCGGGCCGAGGTGGCCGTCTCCGGCAGGATCACGCCGACCTTGCCACTGGCCCCGCCACCGGCCGGGGCCGGCGCGGACGAGGAGCTGCTCCCCGAGCTCCCGGAGTTCGAGCTGTTCGCACCGCACGCGGTCAGCGCCAGACCGGCGCTCACCGTGGCGGCGAGGAGGGTAATGGTTCTGCTGCGCATCCTCGTTCCTTCCGGATCAAGCTCGCGCAGCGGCGTTCCGGAACCAACCGGCGCACCGTCGCGCATATGTTGTGGACGACAACATATGACTCCGGAGGGCTGCAGGGAAGACGGCGGGATCGACGAACCGACACCTTAAGGACACGGTTCGGCAACGTAGGCCGAAAATGTGACCGACTCTGACGGCGTGGTCCGGACCACTGACCCAGGGTAACCGGACTTGACCGTTCTCCCCCAGGACGAGCGACCGGCCCGGACCCGGGCGATACCCCGCGTGATCGCGGGGCCGCCCCGGCCGGGCCGGTCGGCTGGCGTGGCCCGGGATTTCGCCGGGCACGGAGGGGACCTACCAGGAGCGCAGGGTGACGATCCGTTCCTCGATCTGTTCCATGGTGGCCATCGCGGTGGGCGGGCCGCCGCACACCCGGCGCAGCTCGTTGTGGATCGCGCCGTGCGGCTTCTTCGTGCGGTGGTGGTAGACGCCGACGAGGGCGTTCAGCTCCTTGCGCAGCGCGCCGAGCCGTTCGCTGACCGACTGCGGCCGGGCGGCCGGGGCGGGCCGCTCGGGCTCGGCGGGCCGGCGCCGCTTCTCGTCGGAAAGCTGCTCCTCCTGCCGTTTGCGCAGCAGCGCGCGCACCTGGTCGGGCTCCAGCAGGCCGGGCAGGCCCAGGTACTCCTGCTCCTCCTCGGACCCGGAGAACACCGCGGTGCCGAACGAGTTGCCGTCGTAGATCACCTGGTCCAGCTCGGCCGAGGCGCCGAGCGAGGTGAACGCCTTCTCCTCCTCGCCCGGTTCGTCCTCGGTCCGGTTGGCCTGGGCGAGCAGCTCGTCCTCCCAGCCCTCCTTCTCCCGGTGCGGTTTGCCGAGCACGTGGTCACGCTGGGCCTCCAGCTCACTGGCCAGCTCCAGCAGCACGGGCACGCTGGGCAGGAACACGCTCGCCGTCTCGCCCTTGCGCCGGGCCCGCACGTAGCGGCCAATCGCCTGCGCGAAGAACAGCGGGGTGGACGCGCTGGTGGCGTAGACCCCGACGGCCAGCCGCGGCACGTCGACGCCCTCGGACACCATCCGGACCGCGACGATCCAGCGTTCGTTCGTCTCGGAGAACTCCTTGATCCGGCCCGAGGCCTTCGGATCGTCGGACAGCACGAGGGTGGGCATCTCCCCGGAGATGCGCTGCAGGATCTTGGCGTACGCGCGCGCGGACTCCTGATCGGTGGCGATGACCAGGCCGCCCGCGTCCGGCACGCCCTGGCGGACCTGGGTCAGCCGGGTGTCGGCGGCCTGCAGCACCGCGGGCACCCACTCGCCCGACGGATCCAGGGCGGTGCGCCAGGCGCGGGCGTTCTGCTCCGCGGTCAACGGCTCCCCGAGCCGGGCGGTGAACTCCTCCCCCGCGCTGGTGCGCCAGGACGCCTCGCCGGAGTAGGCGAGGAACACCACCGGCCGGACCACGCCGTCGGCGAGCGCGTCGGAGTAGCCGTAGGAGTGGTCGGCCTTGCTGCGCTGGAACCCGCCCGCGTCCGGTTCGTAGGTGACGAACGGAATCGCGGAATCGTCGCTGCGGAACGGCGTGCCGGTGAGCGCGAGCCGGCGCACCGCGGGCGTGAACGCCTCGCGCACCGCGTCGCCCCAGGACTTCGCGTCGCCGCCGTGGTGGATCTCGTCGAGGATCACCAGCGTCTTGCGGTTCTCGGTGCGCACCCGGTGCAGCGTGGGGTGCGCGGCCACCTGCGCGTAGGTCACCGCGACCCCGGTGTAGTCGCGCGAGGTGACCCCGGTGGTGTTGCGGAAGTTCGAGTCGATCGCGATGCCGGCCGCGGCGGCCGCGCTCGCCCACTGGTGCTTGAGATGCTCGGTGGGCGTGACGATGGTGACGGCCTCGATCGTCCGGTCCGACAGCAGCTCGGCGGCGATCCGGAGGCCGAACACGGTCTTGCCGGCCCCGGGCGTGGCCACCGCCAGGAAGTCCTTCGGCTTGCGGGTCAGGTACTTCGTGAGCGCGCGGCGCTGCCAGGCGCGCAACGGGCGCGCGGTGCTGTCCTGCCCGGCAGGCGGTGCCCCGAGGACCCCCTGGGTCGTCGTCTCGGACAAAGCTCGGCTCACCCCCTCCTCCGGCCACGCGTTGCGGCCGTGACGTGCGAAAACCCCCACGCCGGCACCGGCTTCGGCGCCGGCGGCCACGATGAGGGCACGCCGGTCAGCTTACCTTCCGGCGCGGCCGGCACCCGGCAGCGGCACGGCCGGGGTCAGCCGCCCCCGCACGCCGCGCACGGGGCGGTGAGCCGAACGCCCGTCCATGGACCATGCTGGAACCACGATGGGTGAGGTGGAACCGGACACCGGCAGGACGACGGCGCGCGAGGCACCGCCGGATCCGCCCCTGCCCGGCACCGGGCGGGCGGAGACTCCGGCTCCCGAGGGCGACGCGCCAGGCGACCGGCCTGCGCCAGACCGGCCTGTGCGATCCGGCGATCGGCCCGCGAACGGCCAGGTCCCCGACGACCCGGCCAACGGCAATCCCGGGACAGCAACCCCGCCCGCACAAGGCGAGGCCCTGAGCAGCCCGACCGCCGACCCGGCCACACTCGCGCCCAGCGAAGTGGCAGCACCCGGCGACCGGCCTGCCGTGACCCGGCCCGCGAACAGCCGGACTGCCGGCCCGAGCAGCGAGCCGACCCGATCTGCGCACAGCACGGCTACGCCACCCGGCGACCGGCCCGCAGCAACCCCGCCCGAGAGCGGCCCGATCCCCGCCGACCCGACCAGCGAACACCCCGGGACAGCAACCCCACCCCCGCCCGGCCACCCCTCCTCCGGCCATCTCGAACCACCGCCGCCCACCCGGGCCCCTGCGGCCCCGTCCAGCCGGCCCGCACCAACCCCGCCGCCGACCGGCCCGCCAGCACCGAACCCACCCACCGGCGGCCCGGCCACCGCTCCCCCGGCGGCTCACCACCCGTCGCCGCCCGCCGCTGCGATGCACGGCCCGTCCGGCGCGGGGCGGGTCGTGGAAGACTCGGGTTCGGGCGGTTTCTCCGCGGCGGGCCTTTCGCCCGGAATTCCGCCCGCACCCGACCCGAATCCGAGGACCCCGTCCGGAACCACCGTGCCCGAGAACCCCGCACCCGGTGCCCCGCCACCGGAACCGCCACCCGCGCCGCCGGCGAAGCCGCCGCGCAAGGGGCCTTGGCGGCTCCTCACCCGCACCCTCGCGAAGGCCTGGGAAGGCAACATCTTCTCCGAAGGCGCCGAGGCCGCCTTCTGGCAGACGCTCTCGCTGCCGCCACTGCTGCTCGGGCTGCTGGGCAGTCTCGGGTTCGTCGGCGAGTGGTTCGGCCATGGCGTGGTCAACGCCGTGCACGATCGGATCATCGCCTTCTGTCGCACCATTTTCAGCCAGAACGCGGTGCAGGAGATCATCGAGCCGACGGTGAACAGCATCCTCACCGTCGGCAAGGGCGAGATCGTCTCGGTGGGGTTCGTGATATCGCTGTGGGCGGGATCCTCGGCGATGTCGTCGTTCGTCGACGCGATCACCGTGGCGCACGATCAGTACGGCGTGCGCAACGAGGTGTGGCAGCGGATCTTCGCGTTGCTGCTGTATCTCGCCGGGCTGATCGTGCTGGTGGTCGGGCTGCCGCTGCTGGCGATCGGGCCGGATCTGCTGCCGGAGTTCTTCCCGGTGACCTGGCGGCCCACGGTCGCCTCCTGGGTGGGCACGCTCTACTTCCCGGTCCTCGGGGTGATGATCGTGCTGGCGCTGACCACGCTGTACAAGCTCGCGCTGCCGCGGCGGCTGCCCTGGCACCGCGGGCTGCCCGGCGCGATCCTGGCCATGCTGGTGTTCCTGATCGCCAGTATCGGGCTGCGCATCTATCTCAACTGGATCACCAAGACCGGCTACACCTACGGCGCGCTGGCCGCCCCGATCGCTTTCCTGCTGCTGATGTTCTTCATCGGCCTCGCGGTGGTCGGCGGTGCCTACTTCAACAGCGCGATCCAGGAGCTGTGGCCGGCCAAGCCGACCCGCCGGCAGCGCCGCAAGTGGCGCCGGCTGGAGATGGTCCGGGCCAGCGAGCGGATGCACGCCGAGGACGGCCGCAGCCGGTGGGAGCGCACCACGATCCCGTTGCGCCGCCCCGAACCGGAGGGTGACGGGCACGAGGGCGAGAAGCCGCCGCGCCCGTCGTGAGCGCCTCACTCACCGGTGCAAGCGCCAGGTCTTGCTGTCCACGGCCGCGCAGACGCCGGGCGAGACGACCACGACCCGCAGGGTGCCGTCGCGCTCGTCGAAGTCGATGCCTTCGGTTTCGAAGTTCCCGCTGCAGCCGCTTTCCAGCGGCAGCCGGCCCAGCGAGGTCACGTGCCCGGTCACGTCGGAACCCGGCAGCGCGCCGCCGAGATCGACCTGCAGCAGCGGTTTGGTGGTGCCGAAGAGGCTGCCGTCCGGATCGTCGGACGAGCACATCAGCTGCCTGTCCGAGGTGAAGTCACAGCCCTGCACGTCGCGCACCGGATGATCGAGCTTGACCGAGAAGGCGTAGGGCAGGTTCTTCCCGGGATCGGTTTCCGCGACGCCGGGCATCGGGTAGACGAGCAGCCGGTCCATCGTGCCCCACTCGCCGGACACCAGCCAGCGCGCGTCCGGGGACACCGCGGCGAACGAGTTGTTGTTCGCCTCCCACGATTCCAGGGCGTGCCGGTAGTCGGCACGGGTGCCCTCCGGCGACTCGACGCGGAAGAGCTTGGCGCCCCGGTCGTCGCGCTGGTAGGGCTCGACGTACCAGCCCTTCGCCGAGCCGGGGTCGCCGATGTGGTTCCAGCCCTGCACGGCGAGCCCGGCGTCGACGGTGCCGATCCCGGTGTAGCGGATGGACGTGCCCGAGGGCCGTTCGACGGTGGCCAGGCCCTGGCTCTCGTCGAGCGGGCGGGCCCGGTCCGAGCCTGCCGTGGTCCATCCCGTGACGGCCCCGGCCGCGCCGGGCAGCACGGCGGCGAACAGCATGACAAGGGAGAGGACGATCCCGGTTCTGCGCATCGGCACTCCGCAGGGAGGAGGGGGCTTCGATGCACAGCAGTGCTACCGGTCTTTCACCGGATGCGCAGCCCTCGGGTGAGAGATTTTCGCTTTCGGTCCGCAGGGCTGCCCTCGCGGCTCAGTCGTCCTTGCCGGGGCGCAGGCCCTTGTAGATCTTCTCGCAGGCCGGGCAGACCGGCGAACCCGGCTTCGGCGAGCGGGTCACCGGGAAGACCTCGCCGCACAGCGCCACCACGTGCGTGCCCATGACCGCGCTCTCCGCGATCTTGTTCTTGCGCACGTAGTGGAACATCTTCGGAGTGTCGTCGTCGGTCGACTCGGTGCTGTCGGTCTCCGGCTTGGTCAGCGTATCGGTGCTCACCCCTCCATCATGCCTCAGCGGCCCGGCTCCCGGAACGGGCGGCGGGAGCCGACCCGCCCGCGCCCGCGCCGCGGCGATCGCCGATGATCCGGTGGTGATCACACAGACTCCGCTGTTCCTGCACGACGAGGTCGCCTCGGCGTTGCGTGACGGTCATCCCGTCGTCGCGCTCGAGAGCACCATCCTCTCGCACGGCCTGCCGCACGGGCGCAACCTCGACGTCGGGCGACGGCTGGAGCGGGTGGTGCGCGAGAGCGGCGCGATCCCCGCCACCATCGCGGTGCTCGACGGGCGGGCAGTGATCGGCCTGTCCCCGGAGGAGCTGGCTCGCGTGTGCGCGCCCGGCGCGGGGCTGGAGAAGCTGTCGCTGCGCGACCTCGGCCCGGCCGCCGGTCTCGGCCGTTCCGGCGCGACCACGGTGGCCGCCACCTCCGCGCTGGCCGCCGCGGCCGGCATCGGCGTGTTCGCCACCGGCGGGCTGGGCGGGGTGCACCTCGGTGCCACGCACAGCTGGGACGTGTCCGCCGATCTGGGCGTGCTCGCGCAGGTGCCGACCGTGGTGGTGTGCTCCGGGGTCAAGTCCGTGCTGGACATCGCGGCCACGCTCCAGGTGCTGGAAACACGGTCGGTGCCGGTGCTCGGCTATCGCACGGACGACTTCCCGGCGTTCTACCTGCGTTCCTCGGGACATCCGGTCGGCTGGCGGGCGAACGACCCGCTGGAGGCCGCGGCGATGATCTCCGCGCACCGCGAGTTCGCGGATTCCGGGTTGCTGCTGGCCAATCCGATCCCGCCGGAGTCCGAAATGGACCGTGCGCTGCACGATCGGCTGCTGCGCGAGGGACTGGCCAAAGTGGACCGTGACGGGGTGCGGGGCGCGGACGTGACCCCGGTGCTGCTGGAGCACTTCCACACGGCCAGCGGCGGGGCGAGCATCGACGCGAACGAGGCGCTGGTGCTGTCCAACGCGAGGCTCGCCGCCGACGTGGCGGTGGCGCTGTCGTGACCGGCATCGTGGTGGTCGGCGACGCCGGCCTCGACGTGGTCGCCCGGCACGACCAGCCGCTCCCGCACGGCGGCGACGCCCGTGCCCGGATCCGGTTCACCGGGGGCGGCGCCGGCGCGAACACCGCGCTGTGGCTGCGTTCCCTCGGCGCGCACACCACGCTCGTGGCCCGCATCGGGGACGACTCGGGCGGCCGGCTGATCCGGGCCGAGCTGGAAGCGGCCGGTATCCGGTGCGCGTTCGCGACCGACCCGGAGGCGGCCACCTGCTGCGTGGTCGTGCTGGTCGACGGCAGCGGTCAGCGCAGCATGCTGGCCGACCGCGGGGCGAACAAGCGGTTCGCCCCCGAAGACGTCACGCCGGAGGCGCTGGCCGGGGCGAGTCATCTGCATCTGTCCGGGTACGTGCTGCTCGATCCGTCCTCGCGCCCGGCCGGGCTGGCCGCGCTCGCGGCGGCGAAGGAAGCCGGGCTGAGCACCTCGGTGGACCCGCAGGCGGCCGCGCACATCCGCGATCCGGCAGCGTTCCTCGCCGACATTCACGGCACGGATCTGCTGATGCCCAACACCGAGGAACTCGTGGCACTCACCGGTTCCGCCGATCCGCGGTCGGCGACCGGCATGCTCGGCACGGTCGGCGCGGTCGTGGTCACCGCCGGGCTGGACGGCGCCTGCTGGGTCGATCGCGACGGCGTCACCACGGTCCCGGCGATCGAGGCGGAATGCGTGGATTCGACCGGCGCGGGCGACGCGTTCGACGCCGGGGTGCTCACCGCCTGGCTGGCCGGCAAGTCCACAGTGGATGCACTGCGGGCGGGTACCCGTCTCGGCGCCCTCGCGGTCGGCCGCATCGGCCCGCAGCCCCCGGACACCCCCTGAAGCACTCGCCGGACAGGGAACCCCGGCAGGTCAGGGGTTCCCTTCACCGGCCGCCGGCCGCGCCCGGTTCGGCGCCGGGCCGGGACACCAGCTCCGCCTTGATGCCCGCCAGCGTGACACGCAGCAGCCGCCGCATTGTCGCTTCGAGGTCCCAGGTCTCCGAGTTCGCGTAGGCACTCGCCGCGAGCCCGGCCCCCGCTTTCTCCGCGATCGTCGCGAGCTGCCGCGTCTTGGCCCGTGCTTCCCGTTCCGCCTCGGCATCGCCGTTTTCGGCCCGGCCGCACTGCTGAACCACGGTGAGTACCAGCACCAGTGCCAGGACCGCGTCCTGCACGGTGAACCCGTGCGCGGTCAGCACCTGCAGCGCGTTCTCCATCGCCTGCACGCCCCCGGCGCGCTCGGTCGCCACCGCGGACAGCTCCAGGTCCCGCATGAAGGGGTACTGCCGGTAGATCCGCAGTGCCCGCATCGCGAAATCGGTCAGCCACTGCTCCCAGTCCCCGCTGTCGTTCACCGGCAGCAGGACCTCGTCGAACACCCGCGCGGCCAGCTCCTCGACCAGATCCTTGCGGCTGGGGAAGTAGTAGTACACGGTCGGCTCGGACACGCCGAGTTCCGCCGCGATGCCGGCCATCGTCCACTCGCCGTCCGTCTTCGCCCCGACCGCGTTCAGGATCGTCTCCGGACGTACCCGGGGCGGACGGCCCCGGCGGGCCGGTCTGCCGGTCATGAAATCCCCGTTCGCTCGGCTTTCCTGAGGAGGCTAACATTCGGGGCAGACTATTTCCTAGTTCACTCAGGAAAGGCTCCGCGCATGCCCGCCACCCGGGACTACCCCACCGCACCCCGCCGCCCCGAACAGCGGAAATACGGCTCCGTGCAGGTGATCGACGACTACACCTGGCTGGAGGAGGACAGCGCCGAGGCGCTGGCGTTCCAGCAGGCCCAGAACGACTTCACCCGGGCGCATCTGGCCAAGCTGCCGGCGCGGAAGGCGATCGCCGACATCGTCGAAGGGCTCGGCACCGCGAAAGAGACGGTCGTGGCCCCGACGCACGCGGGCGGACGCTGGTTCCGCCAGGCCTGGCCGGGCGGTTCGGACGTCCCCGCCTTGGAGGTCGCCGACACCCCGGACGGGCCCGGACGGGTGATCGCGGACATGCGGGAGCTGAGCCCCGACGAGCCGGCGGAGTTCTCCATCACCGCCCCGTCCCCGGACGGGCGAAAGTTCCTGTACGGCTGGGCGGGCGGCGGCCGGGAGCTGGAGAACTACCAGGTCATCGACGTCGATTCCGGCGAGATGCTGCTTGACGGCGTGCCGCAGGTGCGGCCCGGCTTCGCGGCCTGGCTGCCCGACTGCAGCGGCTTCTACTTCGCGGCCGCGGAGCCCGGCGACGACACGATGGCGATCCGGATCTATTTCCAGCGCCTCGGCGGACCGGCGCCGGAGCACGCCGAGGACCTCACCCTGCCGCATTCGTATTCGTGGCCGGTCACCTCGGCCGACGGCAGGCACATCGTGATCTACAGCAACCTCCTCAACCCGCGCCCGGCGTACTACCTGGACACCACCGGGGACCAGGGCTGGCAGCCGCTGCTGACCGACCCCGCCACGGACTGCATGCTGCAGGGTGAGATCCGGGGCGACCGGCTCATCGGCATCACCGATGACGGCGCACCGCGGCGGCGGCTCGTCTCGGTGCCACTGGCGACCGCGGCGGACAAGAAGACCTGGCGCGAGCTGATCCCGGAGACCGGCTCGGTCCTGGAAACGGTGCTCGACACCGGTGCGCACCTGGTGCTCTCGGACTACGCCGACACCTGCTCCCGGCTGCGGGTGATCGACGACGAGGGCTCGGTCGTGCGGGAGATCGCGCTGCCGGGCAAGGGACTCGTCAGCACGTTGCCGGGCTCGATGGCGCTCGCGGCGGTGTTCTCCCCGATGAACCGCGGCAAGGAGAACGAGATCGTGTTCCTCTTCTCCTCGTTGACGGCTTCGCCGGTGCTGTGCCGCGCGAACGTGACCACCGGCCGCACGCAGGAGCTGGGCCACCCGGCCATCCGGCTGGACGCCACGGTGACCGACGGCCTGGCCCCGAGCACCGGCGGCGCGCAGGTGCCCTACCACATCGTCCGCCCGGCCAACGCTCCCGAAGGCCCGCGCCCGACGCTCGTTTTCGGCTACGGCGGGTTCAGCGCGCCGGTGCTGGCCGGCTGGACGGGCGATCGGTTCGCGGCCTGGATCGCGGCGGGCGGCACGCTGGTGCTCATGCATCTGCGGGGCGGCGGCGAACTCGGCTCACAGTGGTGGCGAGACGGCCGGATGGAGAAGAAGCAGCACACCTTCGACGACGTCTACGCCGTGGCCGAGCAGCTCATCGCCGACGGTGTGACGACCCCCGCCCAGCTCGCGGTGCACGGCGCTTCGAACGGCGGCAGCATGGCGGCGGCCACCGCGGTGCAGCGCCCCGACCTGTTCCGCGCGGCCATTCCCGAGGTTCCGGTCACGGATGTGCTCGCCATCCGGCGGGACCCGCTCACGCTGATGATCGCGCTCATCGAATACGGCGACCCGGACGATGACACGCACGCGCAGTGGCTGGCCGCGTGGTCCCCGTTCCACAACGTGACCGACGGGGTGGCCTACCCGGCGATCCTGCTGGAGTCCGGGGCGAACGACCCGCGGTGCCCGGCCTGGCACAGCCGGAAGCTGGCGGCCCGGATGCAGGCCGCGTCAGCCTCGCCGCACCCGGTGCTGATGCGGGTCCGGGAGGATGCCGGGCACGGGGCGTCCGGGAAGAAGATGGCACAGCAGGTGGACATCGACATGCTCACGTTCCTCGCGGAGGAACTCGGCCTGGACCCGAAGTGACCGTGGCGAGCGGCGGCTTCAGCCGTCGATGACCCGGTGGTCGCGGCGCTCGATCTGCCCGGGCTCGCGCGCGAAGCGGTTCACCTTCTCCGCCTTGCGCGGCGGACGGTCGTTCGCGATGAGCACCGCGACCCAGGGCAGCGGAACGGAGATGATCAGGAAGGTCAGCGCCAGCCACCAGGTGTGGTAGGTCAGGCCGGCCAGGACCAGGCACGGAATACGGCAGACCATCATGGTCACGTACTTCCGCTTCCGGACGGCGAGCTGATCATCGTAGGACGGTTCGGCCCCGGTGATCAGGACCGCGGGCCGGTCCTGCGGTCCTTCGGCGTGCTCGTTCACGGCAGCACCTCCGGTCCTCATTCTCCCACTCGGGCCCGCCCGCCGTCACCGGGGCGGGTCGAACCGGGACAAAGCCGCCACGACCAGGCTTTCCACGCCCGCGCGCAGGGTCGGGTGCAGGATCGGGGCGAACCGCGGGGAGTGGTTCGAGGGCACGTCGCGCTCGAACCGGCCCTCGTTCAGCGCGGCGAGCACCTCGTCCCGGTCGTACCCGCCGACCAGCCAGAACACCGAGGGAACCCCGGCCGCGCGGCCGAACTCGCCGAAGTCCTCGCTGCCGGTGACCTGGGGCGCGGGCAGGGTGGCTTCGGCGCCGAAGTGCTCGCGGAACACCTCGGTCAGCGCGGCCGTCGCGGCTTCGTCGTTGTCGGTGACCGAGTAGGCACCGAGCAGCTCGATCGTGGGCGGCTTCGGCGCGCCCGCGGCGACGGCTTCCGCGTTGACGATCCGTTCGATGGCGGCATGTACCCGCTTCATCACCTCGTCGTCGAACGCGCGCGTGCTGATCTCCAGCACGGCGTTGTCCGCGATCACGTTGGGTGCGGTGCCGGCGTGCAACGAGCCCACGGTGAGCACGGCCGATTCGGTCGCCGCGATCTCCCGCGAAACCACTGTCTGCAGCTTCTGCACCACCGAAGCCGCCAGCACCACCGGGTCGACCGTGGACTCCGGGCGGGAGCCGTGACCACCACGGCCGTGCAGCGTGATCCGCAGGGTTTCGGAGGCGGCCATGATCACGCCCGGACGGGTGAACACCCAGCCGGCCGGGGCTGCCGAGACGTGCTGGCCGAACGCCACATCGGGGCGGCCGACGCGGTCGAAGAGGCCATCGTCGACCATCGCCTTGGCGCCGCTCTTGCCCTCTTCGGCGGGCTGGAACACGACGAGCAGCGTGCCCGACCAAGCCCCGCGATCCGCCGCCAGCAGACGCGCGGCACCGGAAAGCCACGTGACGTGCATGTCGTGCCCGCAGGCGCGCATCACCGGCACGTCGTTCCCGTCGTCGACGCCGCGCGCGGTGCTCGCATAGGGCAACCCGGTCTGTTCTTCGATCGGCAAGGCGTCCATGTCGGCGCGCAGGAGCACGGTGGGGCCTTCGCCGTTGCGCAGCACGCCGACCACGCCGGTGCCGCCGATCCCCGTGTGCACCTCGAATCCGTCCCCGGTCAGCCGCCGCGCGGCTTCGGCCGCCGTACGCTTTTCGGCGAACGCCAGCTCGGGATGCTGATGCAGGTCTTTGTACAACGCCTCCAGATCGGGGAGCGCTGCTTCAAGAGGGGCCAGGACACGGCGCGGGAGATCGTTCGTCACAGCCTCTATTGTGGCAGGATTAGTCCGTGCACACCAACACAGACTTGCCTGATCTGTCCGAGGACATCTGCGCCCGCCTGCGCGAGGCCTTCCGCCGCGCCGGCTACGACGCCGACGGGGTCGTGGCCGCACTCGGCGGCGCGGCCCACACCGCCCTCGGCCGCGGCGAGCCCGAACCCGCCCGCCGCGCCAGCCTCGACGCGGGAGAACTGGGCTGCCTCATCCGAGTATTTCTGCTCGGCCTCGCCGAGCCGGAGAAGACCGTCTTGAACGCTTTCGCGCCACTGAGCGTGAGCGAGGCCGTAACGGCAGGTATTCTCCGCCCCGCAGGAGACGGATTCGCTGCGGCACTGGACATTCGCCCCCACGGTGACGAAGAAGGCTCCTGGTGGGTCGTCTCCGATCTCGACGCCGACATGCTCGGCCACGCCGTGCCCGGAGACCACGTCCTCGGCGTCGGGCACGCTTCGCTCAGCCTCATCCGCGCGACGAGCCGTCGTCCGGTGAACCGGTTGCTGGACCTCGGAACCGGCAACGGCGTGCAAGCGCTGCACGCCACCCGGCATGCCCGGCAGGTGACGGCCACCGACGTGTCCGCGCGTGCCCTCGCGCTCGCCGCGGGCACGTTCCGGCTCAACGAGCTGGACGTGGAACTGTTGCGCGGTGAGTGGTTCGCACCGGTCGCGCGCCGCCGGTTCGACCAAGTGGTGTGCAATCCGCCATTCGTGGTCGGCCCGCCCCGCGTCGACTACACCTACCGGGATTCCGGCCTCGCCGGTGACGACGCCAGCGCATTGGTCGTACGGCAGCTGCCGGGCTTCCTCGACGACGGCGGCGTCGGTCAGCTGCTCGCCTCATGGCTGCACCGGCGCGGCGAAGACTGGGCCGACCGCGTGACGCGCTGGTTGCCTGCGGAGACCGACGCGTGGTTCGTACAACGCGACGTCGCGGATCCGGGTCTCTACGTCGGCACCTGGCTACGCGACGAAGGCATCGACCCGCGTTCCCCGGAAGGCCGCGCGAAAGCATCCGCGTGGCTCGATTGGTTCCGGGAGAACAATGTTCAAGGCATCGGCTTCGGATTCGTCACGCTCCGCCGCGCGAACGACCGGACGCCGACTGTCGTATGCGAAGACCTTCGCCAGGCATACGACGATCCGCTCGGCCCGGAAGCCGCGAACTGGCTCGACCGCGTCGAATGGCTGCGTACGCATAACAACGAACTCCTCGACACTGCGTTCCGTGTCCCGGACACCGTGCTGCTCGAACGCGTCGACTCTCCCGGCGACGAAGGCTGGCAGACGACCGTGCAACGGCTGCACCGCACGGACGGCCCCGGCTGGCAGCACGAAGTCGACGAACTCACCACGCGCCTGCTCGCCGGCTGCCGCGGTCTGCTCCCGCTCACCGACCTGGTTGAGCTTCTTGCCGCCGCACAAGGGTTGGCAGTGGAAGAGCTGGCCGCCGCGGCGCTGCCGGTGGTCCGCGAACTCGTCCGCCACGGCATGCTTGTCCCGGCGTCCGCACAGTGAGGGCGGTGGTGGCGCGGGTCACCCGCGCGAAAGTGACCGTCGGAGACGACGTCGTCGGCGAGATCGGCGAACCCGGGCTGCTGGTGCTGCTCGGCGTCCACGCCGACGACGACTCGGCGAAAGCGGCCGCAATGGCCCGAAAACTGCACGAAATGCGGCTTTTGCGCGACGAAGAGTCCTGCGCCACCACCGGCGCACCCTTGCTCGTGGTGTCCCAATTCACGCTCTACGGCGACACCCGCAAGGGCCGCCGCCCCTCGTGGACCGCGGCCGCACGCCCGGAAACCGCGGCACCGCTCGTCGACGCCGTGGTCGCCGGACTGCGCGAGCGCGGCGCGTCCGTCGCGACCGGGCGCTTCGGCGCGATGATGGCGGTGGAGAGCGTGAACGACGGTCCCTACACCGTCATCCTTGAGGTCTAGACCACGCGTGACCTATGCTCCGTCCGGGTGTTCATGACCCACATTCCCCGCCCGGACGAGGTTTCTCAGCAAAACCTCAGTTTTGGTGGAGCAACCGCCTGCCCGCCCGGGCCGTCTCCCGATCGGCGCACCGGGAACGTTTCTCCGACCCGGCGCGTTGACACCAGTGTCCAGCCAAGCCGGCTGGGCCCGCGGACCGGGATTCCACAGGCCCCGCTCCTCGGGCAGAAGCACCGGCGAGACACGTTCAGCCCGTGACCGGGGAGGCAGAATGTCAGTCCAGACTCTCGAACGCGAAACGCGCGGGATTCGTGAGCGCGGGATCCCAGCACCGCAGACCCAGGAGCCGGTGAGCGTGGGGGCGCTCACCGACGCCGACCTCGACGCGCAGAGCCCGGCCGCCGACCTGGTGCGCGTGTACCTCAACGGCATCGGCAAGACCGCGCTGCTCACCGCGGCCGACGAGGTCGACCTCGCGAAGCGGATCGAGGCCGGCGTGTTCGCCCAGCACATGCTGGACACCGCCGGGAACCTCACCGGCCAGCGCCGCCGGGAACTGTCCGCGCTCGTGCGCGACGGCCACCGCGCCAAGAACCACCTGCTGGAGGCCAACCTCCGGCTGGTCGTGTCGCTGGCCAAGCGCTACACCGGCCGCGGCATGCCGCTGCTGGACCTGATCCAGGAGGGGAACCTGGGCCTGATCCGCGCGGTGGAGAAGTTCGACTACTCCAAGGGGTTCAAGTTCTCCACCTACGCCACCTGGTGGATCCGGCAGGCCATCACCCGCGGCATGGCCGACCAGGGCCGCACCATCCGGCTCCCGGTGCACCTCGTCGAGCAGGTCAACAAGCTCGCCCGGATCCGGCGCGACCTGCACCAGCAGCTCGGCCGGGACGCCACGCACGAGGAACTGGCCGCGGAATCGGGCATCCCCGAGCACAAGATCTCCGACCTGCTCGACCAGTCCCGTGACCCGGTCAGCCTCGACATGCCGGTCGGCACCGAGGAGGACGCGCCGCTCGGCGACTTCATCGAGGACTCCGAGGCCACCGACGCGGAAAGCGCGGTCATTTCCGGGCTGCTGCAGGACGACATGCGCCGCGTACTCGCCACCCTCGACGACCGCGAACAGCACGTCATCCGGCTCCGCTACGGCCTCGACGACGGCCAGCCCCGCACCCTCGACCAGATCGGCAAGCACTTCGGCCTCTCCCGCGAACGCGTACGCCAGATCGAACGCGAGGTCATGTCGAAGCTCCGCCAGGGCGAGCGAGCCGACCGGCTGCGCGCGTACGCGAGTTGACCGACTGGGTTGCGGTGAGGTGTGTTCGCGGAACACGCTCACCGTAGCGGTCAACTCGGTGTCCTTTGGGGGTCGAACCCCCAAACCCCCGCCAGGGGGCAAGCCCCCTGGACCCCCGGCGTGGTCACCTTTGGGGGGCAAGCCCCCTGGACCGGCGTGGTCACCTTTGGTCTGGGCCGGTTGCCTTGGGTGTGGGTAACCGTCAGGTGACCGCGTTGGGGGTCAGGGGGTCAGGTTCGTGTCTCGGATTGCCGGGGGCGGGTGCGTGCGCACCGGGTGGTCGAGTTGTTACGAGGGGTTGGGTCGAGCGGGTTTGGGTGCGAGACTGGGTGGGTAGGAAGCGGGGGTGACGTCCGGCGGGGGGCCGGGCCGGACGGTCGCGGTGAGGCCACGCGGGTGGGTGTAAGCGCAGCCACGCCGCTTTCCCCGGGAGGTCGGGTCCGTCGGGGTGGGCCCGGCCTCCCGAACCACAACCCGCCGGCGCGGCCGGTATCCCGCCGGGCGTGTGGTATCCCACAGTGACCCTGCGGGGGCGCACGGCGCCGCGGCGGCCTGAGTACCGTGGGCGGATCCCGATCAGGGCAAAGGAGCCTGGCTGTGCCGTCCACCACGTTTCAGCACACCGAAGTCCTGCCGCTGGGCAAGGACACCACCACCGAGTACCGGCTGGTCACCACCGACGGGGTGGAAACCGTCGAGGCCGCGGGCCGGACGTTCCTCAAGGTCGACCCCGCGGCACTCACCACGCTCGCGCGCACGGCCATCACCGACATCCAGCACCTGCTGCGCACCTCGCACCTGACCCAGCTGCGCTCGATCGTCGACGACCCCGAGGCCAGCGGCAACGACCGCTTCGTCGCCATGGACCTGCTGCGCAACGCGGCCATCTCGGCCGGCGGCGTGCTCCCCATGTGCCAGGACACCGGCACCGCCATCGTCATCGGCAAACGCACCGAGGGCGTGCTCTCCGGCGGCGACGACGAACGCGCCCTGTCCCAGGGCATCTTCGACGCCTACCAGCAGCTCAACCTGCGCTACTCGCAGATGGCACCGCTGAACTTCTGGGAAGAACGCAACACCGGCACCAACCTCCCCGCCCAGATCGAGCTGTACCACAAGGACAGCACCGCCGGGAAGCCCGGCTACGAGTTCCTGTTCATGGCCAAGGGCGGCGGCAGCGCCAACAAGACGTTCCTGTACCAGGAGACCAAGGCCGTCCTGAACCCCAAGCGGCTCGCCCGGTTCCTGGACGAGAAGCTGCGCAGCCTCGGCACCGCCGCCTGCCCGCCGTACCACCTGGCGATCGTCGTCGGCGGGATGTCCGCGGAGTTCAACCTCAAGGTCGCGAAGCTGGCCTCCGCCCGCTACCTGGACAATCTGCCCACCGAAGGCTCGGAACTCGGCCACGCCTTCCGTGACCGCGACCTCGAACAGCAAGTGCTGGAGATGACCCGCCAGTTCGGCATCGGCGCGCAGTTCGGCGGCAAGTACTTCTGCCACGACGTCCGCGTGATCCGGCTCCCCCGGCACGGCGCCAGCTGCCCGGTCGGTGTCGCGGTCAGCTGCTCGGCCGACCGCCAGGCCAAGGCCAAGATCACCACCGAGGGCGTGTTCCTCGAACAGCTCGAACGCGACCCGGCCCGGTTCCTCCCGGAGATCACCGAGGACGAGCTGTCCGAGGAAGTCGTCGCCGTCGACCTGAACCGGCCGATGACCGAGATCCGCGCCCAGCTCGCACAGCTGCCCGTGAAGACCCGGCTGTCGCTGACCGGCCCGCTGGTGGTGGCCCGCGACATCGCGCACGCGAAGATCGCCGAACGGCTCGACGCCGGCGAGGAGATGCCGCAGTACCTGCGCGATCACCCCGTGTACTACGCGGGCCCGGCCAAGACCCCCGAGGGCTACCCGTCCGGTTCGTTCGGCCCCACCACGGCCGGGCGGATGGACTCCTACGTCGCCCAGTTCCAGGCCGCGGGCGGCTCGCTGGTGATGCTCGCCAAGGGCAACCGCTCGAAGCAGGTCACCGCGGCCTGCCGCGAGCACGGCGGCTTCTACCTCGGCTCGATCGGCGGCCCGGCCGCCCGGCTGGCCAAGGACTGCATCAAAAAGGTCGACGTGCTCGAATACGCCGAACTCGGCATGGAGGCGGTCTGGCGGATCGAGGTCGAGGACTTCCCCGCGTTCATCGTGATCGACGACAAGGGCACCGACTTCTTCGCCGAGACCAGCGAACCGGTCCTGCAGATCAGCTTCCGCTGAGGCAACGCCGCGGACGGACCCCTCAGTGTGGTCCGTCCGCAGTGGACGGACCTGGCACCAGCAGCGCGGTGATCCGGTCCAGCGCGGCCAGATCGGCCACCGGCAGCGCCCGCAGCTGCGGCGGCGGCTCCCCCAGGATCTCCTGCGCCCGCGCGGCCGCCTCGGCACCGGCCGCGGTCGCGGTCACCACCCGGCTGCGGCGGTCCTCGGGATGCGGCTCCCGGACCGCCAGCCCGCGCCGCACCAGCTCGTCCACCACCAGCGTGGTGTAGGGCCGGTCGGTGCTCAGCCGATCGGTCAGCTCCCGCATGGTCAGCGGCCCCGCGGCCACCTTGAGCAACGCCTTCACCTTGATGAAGCTCATGCCCAGCTCCGCGGAGGCGACGCTGCGCCGATCGTGCAGCTCCAGCACCATCGCCCGCAGCCGGGCCCACACCCGGAACGCCTCGTCGTTCATCCCGTGGCCACCGGTTCCGGATCCAGCTCCGCCGCGACCCGGCACGCTCCCGCCCGCGCCCGCGCGCTCGTCGTGACCAGACCCAGCATCAGCACCAGCAGCCCGCATCCGGCGATAATCCACCATCCGGCGTGACTCGCCTCGGCCAGCCCCGCCCCGAACCCGCCGTGCGCCCCGCCGGTCACCACCGCGCCGATCACCGCGACCCCGAGCGAGGCTCCCACCTGACGGCTCGTCGACGCGATCGCGGCGGCCACCCCGGCCTGTGCCCGCGGCATCCCGGACACCGCCGCGTTCGTAATCGGCGCGTTGACCATGCCGAACCCGAGCCCGAAGAGCACATAGGCGAGCATCAGCCACCACAACGGGGTGTCCACCGTGATCGTCGCGAGCAGACCCGCCGACGCCGCGATCGCCGCACCCGCCAGCACGAGCGGGAACCGCGCCCCGCGGGTGCCCACGATCCGCCCGGACAGCGGCGCCGCGACCGCCGTCACCACCGCCATCGGCAAGGTCAGCAGCCCGGCGTGCAACGCGCTGTAGCCCCGGCTCTCCTGCAGGTAGAGCGTGTTGACGAAGAGGAACCCCGCAAGCGCCGCAAACGCGCAGACCGCGATCACAGTGGCCCCGGAGAACGGGACACTGCGGAAGAACCTCAACTCCAGCAACGGTTCCGTGCGCCGTCGTTCATACGGCACGAGCACCACCAGCGCGAGCAGCGCCAGCCCGAAGGACACCATGATGTGCGGGGCGCCGTACCCGGCGTCGCGGCCCTCGATGATCCCGTAGGTCAGCCCGGCCAGGAACACCATCACCAGCAACTGCCCCACCGGGTCGAGCCGGCGTGCCCGCGGCGCGCGTGATTCCGGCACGAACACCGCGGTCAGCACCACCGCCGCGAGCACGACCGGGACGTTGATCCAGAAGATCGACCGCCACCCCGCCGAGGCGACCAGCGCCCCGCCGACGACCGGGCCGACCGCCATGCTCAGGCCGACCACCCCGCCCCAGACGCCGATCGCGCGGGCGCGTTCGCGGGGTTCGGTGAAGGTGTTGGTGATGATGGACATCGCGACCGGGTTGAGCATCGACCCGCCGATCGCCTGCACCGCGCGGAACGCGATGAGCAGTCCGGGATTCGGCGCCAGCCCGCACAGCAGCGAACCGAGACCGAACAGCACCAGCCCGGTCTGGAAGGTGCGGCGCCGGCCGATCCGGTCCGCGGTGGACCCGGACAGCATCAGCAGGCCGGCCAGCACCAGCGTGTACGCGTCGATGGTCCATTGCAGGCTCGACACGGACGCGCCGAGTTCGCGCTGGATCGCGGGCAGCGCCAGATTCACGATGGTGTTGTCCAGGCCCACGATGAACAGGCTCAGACAGCAGACCGCGAGGACCAGCTGCCGCCGCCGGTGGCTCAGCTCCGGCATGTGCCTCCGATCGAGATGGTTATAGCTCTACAACATTTATAATGCTACAACTACCTCGGCCGGACTGGTCCGGACGGGGCGAAGATCACCGGCCGGACCGGACATCCGGCGTATACCGGGCGAAATCAGTCGGGGAACAGCGCCCCGAGCCGGGCGAGGGTCTTCTCGATCGCCTCCGCGTTGCGCTTCGGGAATCCGGCGAACCCCCGCCGAAATGCTGTGAAGGGTCCCTTCACGGACTCTGAGTCCGTGAAGGGACCCTTCACAGCCTTGACACGGGAGCGTCGTCACCGGGGTGAGGACTGCTTCAGGACGACTGTCCGATCGCCGAGCGGGGCCGTCAGCGGCACCGTGATCACCGGGTGCCGCAGGTCCATCGTGCACATCTGGCCGGTCTGCGCCTTGGTTTCGCTCAGGTCGATCACCACGTGCTGCGGGGTCTGCTCGACCGCTTCGCCGAGCGCGTGCTGACAGCCGCCTTCCTCGGCGCGCACGACCAGGACCTTGCCGCCGTCGCTGGTGTAGACCTCACGCGGGAATTCCCTCGGCAGCGCGGCCGGGTCGAGCTTCGCCGCAGGCACCGGGATGCTGCCCGCCGGTGCCTGGTACTGCGGCTTGACGGACGGGGACGAACTCGGGGATGGGGAGCCCGCCGGCGCCGTGGCCATCGATTGCCCGCCGCACGCGGTGACCGTCGCGAGGATGATTGCCGTTCCGATCAGCTTCGTCGAGTACCTCATGCACAGGGGACGGAATGAACGCCGCGGTGGGTTGCATCCGCTCAGGAACCGGGCCGCAGCACGAGCTGCCGCCCGCCGAGCGGCGCGTTCAAGTGCACGAACAGCGGGTTCTCCTTGATGTGCATGGGACACATCTGCCCGCGCGGCGCCTGGGTCAGGGTCACGGTCACCACGACCTGACTCGCCGTCTGCTCCCCGGGAGCGGCGCTCAGGCGCTCACAGCCGGCTTGCTCGGCCTGGATCACCACGGTCGCACCACCGTCGGCGAGAGTCACGTCGTGCGGGTAATCCGCGGGCAGCGCCGACACGTCGACCTGGTTCGCCGCCGGATCGGTGTCCCCCGGCGGGACGCCCTGCGTCGGGTGGCTCCGTGGCGGCACATTCGTCGAAGGCGACGGCGGTGTGGTGCTCGGAGCAGGCGGCGTGGTCGTCGAAGCAGGCGGCGTCGAAGATGGCGCGCTCCCGGCGTTGTGCGCGCCGCAGCCGGCCACCACGAGCAGCAGCGCACCCGTTCCGAGGATCTTTCCGGTTCTCCGCATACCCGTGCGGACGGAATCCAGGGCGTTCGGGTTGCATCGGCAGCCCAGAAATCCGGGCAGCGAGCCCGCCCCAGCCCCAACCAGCGTGACCACCAGCAACAGCACCGTGCCCGCCGACGCGAGGAAGACCCGGCCACGGTCGGTGAGAGCCCGAGCCTATGCCCGTCACCCGTTGCATGGTTCGCTATCCCGGTAACGAGCCCGACCGCAGGAGGACTCCCGATGCCGCTCGCACGCAGACTCGGCCTGACCGACGCTGTCTTCGTCGGGCTAGGGTCGATGATCGGCGCCGGAGTCTTCGCCGCCTTCGCACCCGCGGCCCGCGCCGCCGGCGCTGGGCTACTGCCTGCTCTCGCCATCGCCGCCGTAGTCGCGTATTGCAACGCCGCTTCGTCAGCACGACTAGCGGCGCGTTATCCGGAGTCCGGAGGCACGTACGTCTACGGGCGTGCCCGGCTCGGCGATTTCTGGGGTTACCTCGCGGGTTGGGGCTTCATCACCGGGAAGACAGCAAGCTGTGCGGCCATGACGCTCACCGTCGTCGCGTACGCCGCACCAGACCTTGGGAAGCCATGGCGAACTGTTCTCGCCGTCTGCGTCGTTGCCCTCGTGACGAGCGTGAACTATCTCGGCGTACATCGGTCCGCACTCGCAACCCGGGTCATCGTCTGCATCACGCTTGTCGTGCTGACAGTCGTCTCCATCGCAGGCGTCTCAACCGACCACACCACGGTGGCGTTCTCACCGTTCTTCGGTAACGGAGTATTGGAAGCTGCTGGGCTGTTGTTCTTCGCGTTCGCCGGGTACGCACGGCTCGCCACACTCGGCGAGGAAGTGCGCGACCCAGCCCGTACGATCCCCCGGGCCATCCCGATCGCGCTCGCGTGCACCCTTGTCGTGTACGCGGCAATTGCTTTGGTACTACTGACAACGCTCGGCCCAGCCCGGCTGGCACAGAGCACAGACCCCCTCGCCGAAGCAGCGCCATGGCCTTGGTTGGCACCAGTTGTTCGCATCGGAGCGACTGTCGCCGCGCTCGGTTCTCTGCTCGCGCTCGTACTCGGGGTTTCGCGCACCATGCTCGCCATGTCTCGCGACGGGCATTTACCGCGCGCGTTGTCCGCCGTACATCCCCGCTTCCAGGTGCCACACCGCGCCGAACTGACTGTCGGCGTCATCGTCGCCATCCTTGCCAGCTTCACAGACCTCCGTAACGCTATCGGGTTTTCGTCCTTCGCCGTCCTGGCGTACTACGCAATCGCGAACGCCGCGGCAATGACGTTGCGGCACACCGAAGGCGCCACACGCCGTTTCATCGCCATCTCCGTCGTCGGACTGATCGGATGCCTCGTACTGGCGTTCAGTCTTCCCCTCACGTCGGTCCTGGCTGGTGTCGCCGTACTGGGAATCGGTGCTGCGGTATACGGAATCCGGCGCATGCGCCCGCGTCAATAACACCGGATCCGGCCTGACACAAGGCTTCGGTGCGAGAGGTCCGTTCGCTCCAGCCGCACCCCATACCCCATTCGCCGAGGCACACCCGCGAATCGGGCCCGAAACCGCAACCCGGAAGTATGCCCACTGTGGTGAAGAATTCCGAGGATCCGAAGAAAGTTGGTTGTCCGCTTTCGGGTGCTCTGGTGTAGTCGAACCGTCGCCGGCTTCTCCCCGGCACGCCTCGACTCTCCACAATGGATACCGGAAGGACCATTCCTTTGACCAGAAGATGGATCAGCCTGCTCACCAGATCCGCGGTGGCCGCCGCGGCATGTCTCACAGCCGCCAGTCTCGCCACCCCCGCCGCTGCCGCATCCCCGCCTTCGGCCAACGGCACCGCGGTGGTCGGCGGCAGCCGCGCTAGCCAAGGCGAATTCCCCTGGATGGTAAGGATTTCCGACGGCTGCGGCGGCGCTCTCTACACCGAGCGGATCGTGCTCACCGCAGCGCACTGCGTAGACCGCACCGGCAAGGACACCTCGATCACCGCCACCCTCGGCGTCGTCGACCTGCACGACTCAAGCGCCACGAAGGTGCGTTCCACCTACGTCTACCGCTCCCCCACCTACGACACCACCGGCGGCGACTGGGCACTGATCAAGCTGGCCCGCCCGGTCCGCGGGATCCCCACCCTGCCGCTCGCCACCGCCGCCGACTACAACAAGGGCAAGTTCACTGTCGCCGGCTGGGGCTACACCGTCGAGGACGGCAATCAGCAACGCTACCTGCAGAAAGCCGAAGTCCCCTTCGTCGACGACCAAACCTGCCGTTCCCAGGGCGGCGAATACGACGGCCTGCAACCGGATGCGGAGATCTGCGCCGGGTACGTGGACGAAGGTGGCGTCGACAGCTGCCAGGGCGATTCCGGCGGCCCCCTCTTCCGCCGCGACGACGCCGACCAGTGGATCCAGGTCGGCATTACCAGCTGGGGAACCGGCTGCGCCCGCCCCCACGCCCCTGGCGTGTACACCGAAGTGAGCACCTTCGCCGCCGACATCGCCGCAGCCGCGAAGAAGATCTGACCCGCCCGCCGGCGTTGACCGCTCACTGTCCGAAGTGGACTCCCCGAGGATCCGCCGACCCGGGCCGTCACCGGCCGGCGAACGCCACCACCATGACCCGAGGGGAGTCTGCCTACTTCTTGCGACGCCCGCGCAGCGCCAGCATCGTCCCCAGCACACCGAACACCACACCGAACACTGCCGGTACGGCACTGTTCTGCTTCTGCAGGACAATCGGCCGCAGCTGAGTCGCCGCGGGCGGGGGCAACGGCTTGCGCGGGGCGTCGCGAGCGGTCGCAGTCCACGCGGTGATGTAGACGAGCATCCGGGCGATCAACGAGATGAAGAAGAGGACACCGATGACCGAACCGAACGCCACCACCGACGGCGAGTTGCTGATCAGCCGCAAGTAGAAGCCACCGGCCTGCTTCAGCAGTTCGAAGCCGAGCGCCGCGGCCACCGCACCCCGCATCGCACTGCGCGAGCCCACTCGTTCCCGCGGCAGGCGCGTGAGCACCCACAGGAACACCAGCCAGTCAGCCAGCAGCGCGAGCGGCACGGACGCCACCGACAGCGCTGTGTGGCCCCAGCCCGTGTCCTCGACCCCGACGGCCTTCAGCAGGGAATGGCCGACCGCGGTACCGGACACCGTGATACCGAAGGACACCAGAAGGGAGGCCGCCAGCCCGAACAACGCGAGAATGTCCATCACGATCGTCCGCAGCAGCGGTGCGTCGGATCGGTTCTGCCCGTACATCGCGGTAAGCGCGTCCCGTAGCGCGTTCATCCAGTTCCACCCGGAGTACAGCCCGACCACCAGACCCGCGATACCGACCCCGGTGCGCTGCTCGACGAACCCGTTCAGCAGCGTGGTCGCCTGGTCGCCGAGGCCGCCCGGCAGCACGCCGGTCAGCGCGTGTAGCAGCGAGGTGAGCAACTGCGGCTGGTTCGCCAGCACGAACCCCGCGATCGAGAAGGTCAACATCAGGATCGGGACCAGCGAAAGCAGACTGAAGTAGGTGATCGACGCGACGTAGTGGTAGCCGCCGTACTCGATGTACCGGTTCGTGGCCCGGGCCAGGTGGTCGAGCCACCGGTGGCGGGCACGCGCCTGGGCCCACTTGCTCGGCCCGGGCACCTTGCGGGAACGCTTCACGGACATTGTCTACCCAGCTATCACATGCTTTGTCGCGGGACACGCGTCACGCGAGCGAAACCGACGCGTGTCCGTCATCCCGGGGCAGCGGCCCGTCTGTGGTGGCGAACACACTCGCACCGAGAAAATCAAGTTCACACCCGAGCGTCGCGAGAAACGGTGTATCGGCGGCGTCACGTCCGGTGGCGATGCGCAGCATCGTCTGCCGAGGCGCAAGCCGCGTTGCGTCGAAAACGTACCAGCGGCCGTCGATACCGGCTTCGAAGACTGCGTGAAAGTCCATCGGCTGCAAACCTGGCGCATACACCGACGTGTAACGCGCAGGGATGTCGACTAAGCGGCATAGCGCGATGCATACGTGCGCGAAGTCGCGGCAGACGCCTTCGCCGGCCAACAGCGTGTCGACCGCGTCGCAGGTCGGTCCTCCGGAGCCGACCACATACGCGATGCGCTCGTGTACGTGGTCGACGATTGCCCGTACCCGCGCACGGGCATCGACGAAGCTGTCTATGCCCGGCGGCAGCAGTCCGCCCATCCGATCCGAAGGACAGTACCGACTCGGCCTCGTATAGCGCGCGACGTCAGCGAGCGTCACCGTCTCGGCCACAGCACGCTGCACCGTGCGCTCCCCGTGGTAAGTGACGCGATGCTCGCCCACCTCAAGGTCATAAACTTCCGCGCGGGTGCCATGCTCAAACTCGGCAATGCGCGGAGCACCCGCGCCGGACACCGCGATTTCCCCGGAATCCGCGTGCACCGCGGCGACCGAGACCGCCGCGAGACCGGGTTTCGTCACCCGAACCCCGAACTCGGCATCGACCGTCACACGCCGCGCCATCGCCCCATCATGCCGGGGCGTCACGCGCTCCGCCGATCAGGCTTGCCCGACCAGGCGGCGCCCGATCCCGGTAAACCAGCTGAACCGCAGCCGTCCCGGCGGGCGTCCTGAGTAATCCGCAGACGCCGACCATCCCCGCAGCCGAGCACTTGCACACCCCTATCACCCGACACGCCCGCCATCCCCACATCCCAGCCACCACGCACGTCGACCGTCCCCGCGTCCCGACCACCTCGCACGTCGGCTACCCCCGCGTCCCACCCACCCACACGTCGGCCACCCTTACGCCACCACGTCCACCATCCCCACATCCCAGCCACCTCGCACACCGACCATCCCCGCACCACCACGCCCACCACTCCCACGCCCCGATCACCACGCACACCGACCATCCCCGCACCACCACGCCCACGCCCCGATCACCACGGACGCCGACCATCCCCGCGGCCGAGCCACCGCACGCCAACCACCTCACAGGCCACCCGCACGCCGGTCGCCCCCACGCATCCCCCGTCACCCCAGCACCGTTGGCACCACCGGCCCGTTGTCCGGTCGCGCGAAGCGCACCCATCGGCCCGGGTGCCACGACTCGATCAGCAGAGTGTTCCCTTCGACCCAGGTCAGCACTGCCTCTTCGATCTCCAGCCGGAACAGGTGAGTCGGCTCCGGCCCTTGTATGCGGGTGATCTCCGCGAGATCGGTGATCGCCACCGCGCGCCCGGCGATCTTCGCGTCGCCGCCCTCCTCGATGGCGGGCGCGGCGTGCAGGGCGAACCGGCCGTCGCGGAGGAGGTCGCGGGCCTTGCGGGCGTCCAGCATCGAGCCCACGTAGGCCTCGTCGCCGCGGAAGGCGATCTCGCTGCCGCTGACGCGGGGCGCACCGTCCCTCCGGAGTGTCGCCAGGACGTGGGACTCCGCCGCACTGAACCGCGCCTTCACCCGCTCGGCGAGGGACGGGACCGCGGTGCTGAACTCAAGCCAGCTGGTCATGCGGACACTGTCTCATCCGGCACCGACAAAATCCGGGCTCCGAAGCGGATCCGGCGGCCCGAGTTGTGCTTGACTTCTCGGCATGATCGCGGAAAACGGGGACAGCACGGAAAGCCGCTGCCCGGTCGCCGAGGGCGAACTGGCCGTCCGCACCACCGGTTCCGGGCCGGTGCTGCTCCTCGTCCCGGGCGGGACCGGCGGCGCCACTTCGTTCCGCGCGCTCGTGAAGCAGCTGTGCGCCGACTACACCGTGGTCACCTATGACCGGCGCGGCCACTTCGCGAGCACGGACGCCACCACCGGCCCGGTCACCGTGCCGCAGCAGGCCGACGACGCACTGGCGGTGCTGGATCACGTCGGCGCCGGCCCGGTACCGGTGTTCGGGACGAGCGCCGGTGCACTGATCGCGCTCGACCTCGTCGCCCGGTACCCGGGCCGGGTATCCACGCTGGTCGCGCACGAGCCGCCCGCGGTCCAGCTGATGCCCGACGCGACCGGGATCCTGGAAGCCTCCGCAGCCCAGGTTCGGCTAGCCCGATCGGGTGATCTGATGGGGGCCGTGACCCGGTTCGCGGAGGGCATCGCCGGTGCAGCACTGCCCGATCTACCGAATCTGCGCCTGCCGAACGAGGCCGACTGGCTGCGGCTCTTCGACCGCGAACTGACCGAGTTCTTCGACTACCTGCCCGACCTGCGCGCGCTCCGCCGCGTACGGACCGAAATCCTCCCCGTCGCCGGCGAGGCCAGCCGCGGCCGTTACCACTATCAGCCGGCCCGGATCCTCGCCCTGGAACTGGGATTACCGTTCACCGAAGTGCCCGGCGCGCACCTGGCACCGCAACGGAACCCGGCCAAATTCGCGGCGGCACTACGAGATCTGCTCGCCGACCTCTGACGCCTCCGCCGCCGATACGCGACAACGGAACCCGACCACAGCACCGCGAGGATCCCGCTCACCAAGCCCGAAACGGCGAGCCCGGCCGCAAGACCCGCTCACTGAACCAGTGACGTATCGGACCGCGGCCTCTTCGCGATCACAAACCCGCCGAGTCCATAACGCCTGCGTCAAGTCCGACACATCAAGCCACATCGCGAAAACCAGCCACATCCGCGCCACCGCCACCAGCCCAGCACACACTGGCCGGCCCGTCAGGCGGTAGCCCGCGCGCGGTTGCGGTAGGCGAGGCAGACGAGCACTCCGAGCCCGGCCACCGCCCAGCCGGCGGGCTGGCTGACCGTGAGGAAGGTCGCCGTCGGCAGCAGGAGAGCGAGCATCAGGATCACCAGTGCGTGCAGCACGAGCATGCCGCCGATGAGCGCGGTCAGTACCGTCAGCGCCCGTTGGCGGGCAGCGCCGGTGAGCCTGCCCTCGGACTCCGCACCGCGTTTTCCGGCGAACCGCATCAGCACCGGCAGGAGCGGCTTCCCGATCAGCGCCGAGCCGAGGAACACGATCCCGACCGGCCCGGTGAGCAAGGTGTCGCGCAGTTTGAGCACCAGTTCGCTGCCACCGGACAACACCAGCACTACGAGGAGCACAGTGAACCCGGCTATGGAGACGACACCGATTGGATCGATCCGCCGCCGTACCGCGAGCTCGCCGACGGTGACGAGCAGCGGAACCGAAGCCCCGATCGCGAGCGCGGGCACCTCCCCGACCGGCGTCCGCAGCACCAGGTAGAGCGCAAGCGGCACCACGGCGTTCACGACGAGGCTCGGCGCCATACGGCGCAATGGTGCGGTCACGGGTCGGGCGGACATCGGCAGGCCTTCCGGTCAGCGGCTGGACTTCTCCAGCGTGACCGGCGGATCATCGCCGAGCATCGGAGCCAGGGTGGGACTTTCTGTCCACCCCAGGGTCTAGTGCCGTCGCCGCTTCCGCCTGGCCAGCAGGTCGCCGACGAGGCTGGCCCCGACCGCCACGACGAGCAGACACAGGAACTGCACCGGCGTCACCTCCCCGCCGAAGAATCCGAGCCACGCCGGGATCACCAGGCCGGTCACCAGCTCCCCGACGGCCCACCTCGGCTCGCGCCCCGAAGCCAGCCCGGACGCGGCGCCGATCACCACGAAGGCAGCGACGCATCCACTCAGCAGCCACCTCGTGGCCGGCTCGACGTGCCCGTGCTCGGCGGCTTCGACGACGTCGCCAAGGCCGCCTGCCAGCACCGCCAGCAGGCCCACGACCAGACAATGCAGCGGAAGCACCACCCGCGGCCCGGCCTTGTCCTGGCTCAGGTGCGGAATCCCGGCGAAGCCACGTCGCAGGGCGCTGGACCATAGCGTCGCGAGCAGCACAAGGGCGGCGATCACCGTCCAGTACAGCGCAGCGTGCCATTCCGGGATCTCGGCGATGGTCTGGGTCACGGTGAGCACACCTTCACCGAGCACGATGATCGTGAACAGCCCGAGCCGTTCGCCGAAGTGCGCCATGTCCAGTCGCGCTTGAGCGGGCTTCACCAACGCCGGCTCGTGCCCGCGCCGGACCCGCCGCGCCGAATCGCGGTGGGCCAGCCGCGCCGAAAGGGACCCGGTGAACCACTCCCCGACCCTGGTGAAGGTGAGCAGCAGGTCAAGCCCGAGTCCGATCGCCCAGAGCACGTACCGCGACGGACCGTCCACCCAGATCGAAACGATCCACGGTGTCACGCTCGCCCCGGCGTGCACCACCGGCCAGTCGACGACTACCCGCACCTCATGCCCGCGTCGGCCCTCCCACAACCGGCTCGCCAGCGCCCTAACCGCGAGATACGCAACGGCGAAGACCACCGCGTGCCCCTCCCGGATCCCGGCTACCGACGCGGCCATGAAGACCAGCCCCACCATCCCGAGCAGCACCGGCAGTACGTGCGCCGCGTCGCCAGTGGTGTTGCCGTAGACGGTGAAGCACATCCACGCCGTCCAGAACGCCAGGAAGCACAGGACGTACAACCCCGCGCCGCTCCAGGACGAGCTGCCGTGTACCAAATGCGTGAGTTGTCCCACCCCGGCGACCGCGACCAGATCGAAGAACAACTCAAGCCAGGACGCATGGCGTTCCTCAGTCTTCTCGTTCACGGCGGCCAGTATTCCGCCCCGGCTCCGAACGTCCACGGCACCACCCGACAAACTCCACGCGCCCCGGACACCAGCCGATCCGGCTATCCGGCGACGGCATCAGCATCGCGGCCCGCACTGCCGCACCCGCCACGCATCCACCGAATCCCGCCCCCGACCGAAGAACCGCTTGTTCCGCCATCGAGCACGCCCGGTTGCTCGGGGTTCTCACCGACAGGCCTGCAGATCCCGGAACGGTACGCGGCACGCCACCACCGCACCTGCTCCTCGCCGCTTTGCTCGCCAACCGGCCACAGATCACCGGATGGGCACACAGGCAGACCCCGTTGCTGAAGCCCGGCCGTTCACCTCCTCTCATCGACAGCCCCAGGCCGCCAGCGGCACGTCGGAAGCCACCACCACCTAACCCGGCCTCACCAGCTCCCTCCTTCGGGTCTCGCAGATCGCCGAATCCACACGCGACTACCCCACCGACACCGAACCAATCCACGCCGCATCACCAACCGACAGGCACGCAGACCTCCCCACTCACCCGCTAGCGCCCCACGAACCCTCCGAATCGACGCTACGCACAGCACCTCCACTACGGCATTGCCCGAATCACGTCCCGATTCCCACCATGACTGACGACGATGCGGAAGAGCGGCTCGAACATACTGAGACCACGAACCATTCGATTCTGCAGCGCAGCAGCAACCGCGCGGGCAGCCGAGATCGGATCGCGCGAGAACACCGGTGCCCCACCGTGTCCGCAGGACCCGACGGCGCTGGCAGTCACCGCCTCCGACGCCGACATCACCAGCCCGACAGACTGACGAACATGCCGCGCACGCTCCATGATGCGTGGCTGCCGATAACCACACCGACCGGTCTGCCGGAAGCGATGATCACCCTTCCGCTGAGCATCCGACCCACCCGTCATAGCCCTTCACCGGCCTGGAACAGGATCGCCCCGCCGACCAGCTCTCCAGCTGACCGCGCTACCTCACATCGGACAGCCCCGGACGCGTCCAGATCCGACAATCACCGCCTAGCCTGCCCGTCAGCACACGAAAGTTCCTCACCGCACCTCCTCTCCATTTCATCACCTGCCTCACCCCACGTACGGTCTCTTTGTCCGACAGACACCGAGGTGGGGTCAGCACCCCTGTCTCTTGTCGGGGCTGCCCTGTTGTACCCAGCCCCTGGCGCCGAAAGACTCAGACCGGTGACCACTGACAAGCTCGTCCTCGCCGCACCGCCTCGGTCCGGTAGCGACTTCTCCCGTCTCACCCGCCGGATCTCCGACGCCGGTCTCCTGGATCGCCGCCCCGGCTACTACATCATGCGCAGCACTGTCGTGACCATCCTCTTCGCCGGCGGTTGGGTCGCGTTCGCGCTGCTCGGCGATTCGTGGTGGCAGCTGGTGATCGCCGCGTTCCAGGCGTTCCTGTTCGGTCAGATCGCGCTCCTCTCCCACGATCTCGCGCATCGTCAGGTGTTCCGGACCCGCAAACCGACCGAGATCACCGGACGGCTGGCAGGAAATCTCGGCATCGGCATGAGCTACGGCTGGTGGATGGACAAGCACACGCGCCACCACGCCAACCCCAACCACGAGGAGCTCGACCCGGACGTCGAACCGGACATCCTGGTCTGGTCCCAGCGGCAAGCCAGGGAGAGCCGCGGCCTGCCCCGGTTCGTCGGGCGGCACCAGGCTGTGCTGTTCTTCCCGCTGCTCACGCTGGAAGGCCTCAATCTCCACTGGTCCGGGATCCGCGCTGTGGCACGGCCCGGCCTGCGTCACCGCCGCATGGAGGCGGCGCTGCTCGCCACCCACTTCGCGGTCTACCTGTCCGCACTGCTCCTCGTTCTCTCTCCGGGCATGGCTCTCCTCTTCTTCGTTGCCCACCAAGGACTCTGGGGTGTCTACATGGGATCAATCTTTGCGCCGAACCACAAAGGCATGCCGACACTCACCGGCCGGCCCGAGTTGGACTTCCTGCGCAAGCAGGTCCTGACCTCACGCAATGTGCGCGGTGGGCCGGTCATCGACGTCTTGCTCGGCGGCCTCAACCACCAGATCGAACACCACCTTTTCCCGAACATGCCGTCGATCCACCTGCGCCGGGCACAGCCGATCGTCGAGCAGTACTGCGCCGAACTCGAGCTCCCTTACTTGCAAACAGGACTCCTGGAGTCCTACCGGCAGACCTTGGCACACCTCCACGAGGCCGGGGCGCCGCTCCGGTCGAATGGACATTCCTCATCTTTGCTCCGTTCTTGATGGCTCGGCTACTGGATGGACGATCAGATTTACTACTGGCAAAGGAAACGGGAGAGGCGACGCCGCCACGAACGGCGCTTCCGAGCACGATCTCAGATGGACACGGGGACAGGCGATCATCAGATCCCTTGGCAGCACTGGGATTTCGGGAAGGTCAGCGCGAGTGCACCGCGCGGCACCCGGCCGCTTTCAATCTCGTGCCTACCACGCTAGACGAGACATGCCGGCAACGCCAGGAAGTCCCCCGATCGAGCGGAAGGTGATGATCATGGTGGCAATTGACCCGGCAGACAGGGAATACTGGACATCGACGGCGAGAGATGGCCGCACTGGGCGCGCAATGGCATGCGCAGCAGGGATAGACCTCCACAACTCGGCGTCCGGGCGGCAGGGAACCTGAACACCGGCCCGGACGAACTCACGGGCATTCCGAGTGGTTAACGAGATGCTGAGCCAGGGCTACGGTCGACGCGATCCGGGCAGCGATCAATGAAGGGGTCGCAAAAGGGGAATCGTTGAGGGAGAGCGTTCCCGGCAACGATTCGCGGGACATGAGAAGCACATCGTGCGGTTTCTGGAGTGGAAGAACGTCACAGTGTGTGGGTAGAGAGGAGTAGGACGCTGGACAACGTCGGCCGGATCTTCATACACCTCCACGGGAAGTAATGCGCAACCGCCGCCGGGCGGGACAGGGGCATCAGGGCATCGAGCGCGGCTAGGACCTGCCCGGTCAAAGGCAGTGACGCCAGTGGAACGGCATTCGGCGTGACAGCAGCGGCTGGAGGTCCGAGGGCTCGCCGAGCGTGGTGACACGGCCGATTACCACGCAGTGGCCGGCCTCCAAGGTGCACGACCCCGAGGGGCGTGGAGCGCCCAGGTAAGCGCGCACCCGATCAGCTGGGTGCCCTGAGCGACCGGCGAGGCCGATGGCGGCAGCGAAGCGATCGCCGCACCGGCTTCCGAAGGTCACCGTCAAGTCCTGCTGGTGGTGGCCAGGCACGTTGACGACAAAGCTCCCGGCGGTGGTGGGCAGTGGCCAGGTAAGCGAGGCATGGATAGTGCAGACAGAGAAGGCGGATAACACGGACGAGCACGCAAGGGGTGGGTCAACCGAGCGGAAGGGGTGAGCAAGCGCAGGGAGGTTGAGCTAGCGCAAGGGGGGTGGACTGAGCAGGAGCACAAACGTCGGGTTGGCCGGGCTGGAGCGCTGCGAACGATTGGAGGTGGAACAAGACCAGACCGGCGATGGTGGCACGTCAAGCGGATCGTACTGGGCTGCACAGTGGGTACGGTTGACCGAGGAGGGCGTCCGTCAGCTACGAAATGAGGAGCGTCTGTGCCTATTGATCCCGCGGTCGCGATCGGCGCCGATCTTGGCGAACTGCGTTTCTCCTGGACTCGGTTGGACGTGCTGCTCTACCACCTGGCACTGGGTGCCGGGGCCGATCCGCTGGACGAACGCGAGCTGCGCTACGTCTATGAACAGGACCTGCAGGTGCTGCCGACGTTCGCTACCGTGGCGGCCGACCTGCGCACCTTCAGCCCTCGATCACCCTTCCCGGGGTGGACATCGACCTGGCCAAAGTGCTGTACGGCAAGCAGGAAGGGCAGGTGCACCGGCCGATCCCGCCCGAGGGTGCGGGGATCGCCCGGACCCGGCTGGTGGACGTGTTCGACAAGGGCAAGACCGCGGTACTGGTCCAGCGGACCGAGGTCACCGACGAGCAGGACGATCCACTGTGGACGGCCACCGCCAGCCTCTTCGCCCGTGGCGAAGGCGGATTCGGCGGGGAACGCGGGCCCTCGGACCGGATCGACCCGCCTGAGCGCGACCCGGACGCGGTACTCGAGGTGCCGACGCTGCCGCGGCAGGCACTGCTTTACCGGTTGTGCGGCGATCGCAACCCGCTGCACGCCGATCCGGAGTTCGCTCGGCGCGGCGGTTTCGACCGGCCGATCCTGCATGGACTGTGCACCTACGGCATGGTCGCCAAGGCGGTCGTGGACGCCTTCCTCGACGGCGACCCGGCGCGCGTCTCACCGTTCGGGACGAGATTCGCGGGCGTCGTGTTCCCCGGTGAGCGGCTGCGCGTACGCGTGTGGCGCGAGGACGAAAGGCTGCTGGTCACCACCACCGCCCCGGAGCGCGACGGCGTGGCTGTGCTCTCGGACACAGTTCTGATCCCTCGGTGACCCGAGTCCGCGTACTACGGTGTCCACATGTCGGACGAGCGCTACTTCGTGGTCCGTGGCCCTGTCGAGCCGGGCGACCAGCGTGGCCGTGAGCTGGGCTTTCCCACGGCCAACCTCGCACTGCGCGACCAGCGCGGCGAACTCGGCGACGGGGTGTGGGCCGGGTGGGCCGAACGTCCGGACGGCACACGCGTGGCCGCCGCGGTATCCGTCGGCCGTCGCCCCACCTACTACGGCGCCGACGGGTACCGGCTGGTAGAGGCGTTCCTGCTGGACTTCCAGGGCGACCTGTACGGCGAGACACTCACCGTCTGGCTGGGCAGTCACCTGCGGGAGCAGAAAGCCTACGGCTCAGCCGAGGAGCTGATTGAGGCGCTCGCGCACGATGTCCAGGAGACGCGCGACTGGATCTCGGGGCATCCGGCCGCAGCACTGCCCGCGCTCGGCACGCCGCCACCGGACGGCGAGGTCCGCCGGGTCGGCTGAAGAGTGCCCGAGCCGGATGGGCCAAGGGTAGGGCGTCCGAAGCTGGATGCGCCGCAAGGCGGACGACGGAAATGGGAAATCAGAAGGCCGAGAGCAGAAATCGGAGGCGGAAGGCGGAAGGCGGAAGGCGCCCGAGGCTAAAGGGTGTGCTGGGTCTCCCAGTGGCAGAGGGCTCATCGCCAAGGCGGGGCGGCCCGACCTGCAGCGCCCATCCTGCCAACACCTGCAGCGCGTCCCGTCCTGTCAGGCCTACTGCGCATCCGTCCTGCCCGGCATGCAGCGCGTCCCGTCTCGCCCCGACCTGCAGGTCCGTCTGCTCGCTGCAAGGTCCGTCCCCCTTGACCTGCAGTGTCCGTACCCTTGGCCTGCAGTGTCCGTACCCTTGACCTGCAGTGTCCGGGTTTCTTGACCCGCAGTGTCCGGGTTGATTGGCCTGCAGCGTCCAGGTTTCCGTGGCTGTTGGACAAGTGTCCTCGTGTCAGGCCGCGGCCAGCAGCAGGTAGCCCATCCCGGCACCCATCGCGGCCCGACACCACGTGCGGGAGGCGTGGCCGGGCAGCGGCTCGGTGCCGCGCAGCCGCATCGCCTGTGCTCCGGCGCGGAGTGCGTCCGCTGCGAAATAGGCGGCCAGCACCGCGGCCGCCGGCCATGCCAGCCCGGTGTCCATTGTGGACATAGTGAGCCAGGGGCCGTGCGCCGCGCCGTGCTGGGGCATCGCGCTCACCATGTACAGCATGGCGAGCGCGGACAGCGCGTGGTGCCCACAGCCGGACGGCTGGCAGGAGCGGCGCTCGCGCCACCAGGAGACCCCGAGCCAGCCAACGGTGAGCCCGAGCACGGCCTGCCAGCCAGCCGCCGGAATCGGCCCGCCGACCGGCGAGAGCATGGCCACCATGGCGATCACGAGCAATAGTTCCGCGAGATCGCCGGCGCGTACGCCGGGGCCGAGGCGCACGTAATCGAGCCGTACCAGGCGAAGCACGCACGGCAGCGCAAGCAGTGCACACAGCACCGTGAACGACCAGGCCAATGGCAGGTTCACCGCGGACCGCGCGACAGCGCAGCAGCGACGGGCATCCTCGGCCACCTCATTCCCGGAACACGGACACTGGCATTTCACCGTGGCATGCGCCATCCGCCTGCGACAGCCAGCATTGCGGTGAAGCGGACCAACCGAACGGACTACTCGGACAGAAACCATCCCACCGGCCGGGATGCCGGTAACCGGCCACTGTTTCGCGGCCTCGATCTGATCCGTGGAGATGTCGAGCAATTTCCTGACGGCCCCAGCAGGCGCCCGTGGACATGGACATAGGCCACGCCGAACTGACCGCCGCGCGGGTTCAGCAATCGTTCCACCGAGAGCCAAAGCACCCGCACCGCCACTCTTGTGCCCGCGGACGCAGGCCTCGCCGAACTGGCCACACCGATCCAGCCGCTCCGCTGAGGATCACAGCATCCTCAACAGTGCCGCTCACGCCACGCAGGCAGGCCCGCCGAGCGTTGGGTACATCGGTAGGCAGCAAGTCAACTGCGATGAAGCCCCGGCCTCGTGCAGCACAGAAGCCGGGTTCCTCCTGCTGCCCCCGCATGTGCCGTCATGCAAGACGGTATCCATGTCGGGGGCCAGGCGAGCCGGAACATCATGGAACTGAAACTGCGAAGGCCTGGCCAAGCACGCCCTTCAGCCGACCGGCGCGACGGTGATCTTGAGCTTGTGCGACAGCTCGTCCTTGATCTCGGTATCGAGACCAAGCGAGATCGACCCGTCCTCGGTCACGGTGAACGAGAGTTCCACCGTGCTTTCCTTCAGCACGAACGGGTCTTCCCCGCCGCCTGCGTCCGCGAGCACGGTCATGATCGTGGTGATCGCATCCACCAGCACCTGATCGACGGTGCCGTCGCGGATCTCGTGCGCGGGCGCGAGGTCCGGTGGCACCAAAGTGATATCGATCGCGTGGGTGTCCTTTGTGGTCATCGTGGTGCCGAACTTGACGGTCATTCCGGCGAACGGGATCTTGAACTCCAGCCGCGCACCCGAACCGGTCGTCGCGATCGCGTTCAGGCTCAGCTGGACCGCGGTGACCCGGACGGTCCGGCCGGGGTCCGCGCTCGAGATGCCGGCGTCGCGCACCGCGGCCTTGACCGCGTCCACCAGACTGCTGACCGGTACCCCGGTCGCCGTGACGTGCATGCTCGTCCTCTCGTGCTCAAGCGGGCGGGAACGCCGTCGCTTCCGGATCACCGTAGGCGGTGTAGGCGAGCCAGCTGGGATCGGGATCATCGTGAACGGCCGCCCGGCGCGCCCAGCCGAGCGCGTTGCCGAGTGTCGCGCCATCCTGCAGGGAACCGTAGAACGTCTCCGCGAACACTCGGGCGCTCCGGCTGCGGACCGGCCACAACGTACCGACGAACGCCCCCGCGCCGGCTGCCATGAACTGCTGTGCCCAGCCGATCATCCGGCTGAACTCCAGCGCATTGCCCGCGGTGCGGCAGGCGTTGAGGAACACCAGCGGGCGGTGCCCGGCGAGGCTCTGCCGGACGGCCGCGCTGTTGAGCAACCCCGGCACGAACGGGCCGCCACGCATCGCGACGGACGCGCCATCTTCCGGAGTGAACGTGTTGTGACAGGCGAAATGCAGGCCACCGCGGGGGCCGGCGGCGATCAGATCGAGCAGGGCGCCCAAGTCGCCGAGGGACGCACCGGGGCCGAGGACCCGCCGGAGGGCATCGACTTCCTCCTGCGCGTCGGTCGGGGCCGGTTCCGAGGTCACGTAGGTGCACGGAGTCACCGCGAGCTGGACGTTGCGGGCCTGGCCGAAAACCCGGCGAAGCACGGGGAACTGCTCCACCAAGAACCCGTCATCCGAGCCGGGGCGCAGCGGGTACAGCAGTTCCCACGGCACCACGTCGAAGTCGGTGGCGATGGAGAACGCCGAAATGTGCTCGCGGATCTGCCAGAACTGCTCCTGCAGCACGTGCGGCACCAATGCCTGCCACAGCCCGACGCCGGTTTCGGCCATCCAGCGCCGGGCCATGCTTCCGGTATAGGGGCCACGGCCCTGCGCGAGTTGTTTCAGCGTCGTGATCGCTCGTTCGATGGCCGCGCTCGCGTCACCGGCCGCGCCCTGCGCGAGGACCGGCTCGAACAGGTAGGCGTCGGACAGCAGCTGGAAGACCGTCTGCCCGCCGAGCGACCGGACCTGCAACGTCACCTCGCCGCGGCGAGCCCGCACGTCCAGTGGCCCTGACCTGGCCCATCCGGGCTGTCCGGCCGGGCCGCCCGGCTCCACCGAAACCTGGGTCTCCAGCTCGGCGAGGAAGGTGCCCCCGGCGAAGGCCATCAAGCGCACGCCGTGCAGACCGGGCTGCTCGGTGCGGAACACGAACCGGACCGGTTCGGACTCTCCGTGCGGCGGCACCGTGAGAAGCCGCTCCGGCGCACCGAGCGGGACGAGGCCCGTGGAGGGTTGCACCAGAAGGGAAATCGCGGTGGCCCCGGCCAGCCGGTCGAGGAGTACCGAGGCGGACCACGGCCCGGGATCGGTCGCGACGCGCACGAGGAGGCTGATCTCGGTACCCAGCGCGGCCCGGCTGGGCAGCCCGGCGACCAGGTGGCGAGGATGGTATGCCGGAGCGGGCTCGACGTCGCCCTCCGGCGCCGGATCACCGGCAGGGCTGAGCCGGTGGGAAGTCTCGCTCGCGCCCAGCCTGGTGTCCACGTCCGCGCGATTCGGAGCCGTGCCGGGACGGGCTCTGGCCGGCTTTCGCTTCGGTGCGCCGCCGTTGGCAGGAGCCGGGGCGGGTCGCCGGGCTTGGCGGACCCGGGGACGGCGGCGGGCAGGTGGATCGCCGTCAGTCCCCGCCGAGCCCTGGTTTCCCCACCCGGACGGGGTATTGCCTGCGCCGGCCTGACCGTAACCACCGGACGACCGTTCCACCGGGCCCGCGGCGCCGCTCTGGTTTTCCGCGCTTGGCGGTGTACTGCCTGCGCCGGTCAGCCCGCCATAACCACCCGAGGAACCCCCGACACCACCCGGATTCCCCTCACCTGAGGGTGCTCTGCCCACGCCGGTCTGCTCGCCGTAACCACCCCACGAACCCCCGGCACCACCCGAACTCTCCCCACCCGACGGCGCTCTGCCCACGCCAGTCGGCCCGCCATCACCACCCGCCCACCGTGGCGCTGAATCCTCACCAGCGCTCTGGTCCTCGCGGCCTGACGGGGCACCGGCCACGCCAGTCTGGCCATAGCTACCCGACGGCCACCCTGCCGGACCTGCGGCGCCGTCCTGATTCCCCTCGTTCGGCGGTGTACTGCCTGCGCCGGCTTGCCCGCCATAACTGCCCGACGGCTCACTACCCACACCGGTCTGCCCGCCCTCACCGCCTGGCCACCACGGCGCTGAACCCTCGCCGTCACCCTCACTCCCCCGGTCCGCCGGCACATCACCCTCGCCGGGGAAACCCGACGGCCACGCCGGATCCGCAGCACCACCTTGAATTCCCGACGGCCGCCCTGGAGCCTCGACGCCATCCTGATTTCCCCCATCCGAAGGCGCGCCGACCTGCGACGGACCCCCAGCACCACCCCACGACGCATCGTCCGAGCCAGCCTGCTCGTCATCGTCGTCCCAGTACGCCGAATCCCCAGCACCCCCGCCCGCCTGGTCACCGCTCGGCGACCGGGCATCGGTCGTCCAGCCGAGCACGCGGGAGCGGTACTCAGCCGCCGGGATCCGGCCTGCGGCAAGGTCCTCGTCCAGCGTGCGCAGCTGGGATCGCCAGTCCGCCGCTCCGGTCCCGGCAGTGCGCCACAGCAGGTCGATCCGGGCGGCCGCAAGGATCGCTCGCTCCGGATCGGTCGCGTCGAGACTCGTCAGGGCCGCGAGGACGGCGGCACGGGCGACGGCCGAAGCCGGAGCCGCGTCCAGTGCGGCCAAGGCAGCGCGTACGCCGGGGTCTCGGGCCACCAACGCTTCCAGCTCACTGAATTCCGGGTCACCCCGCCAGCGGGCACGCAGCTGCAGATAGCACTCGGCGTACCGGGTATCGAGCATCGAAAACCCTTCCCCACAAAGCTCCCGATCGGTGGCCGGTCACAGTGTCGCCCACCGGCGTCCGCCAGGCCAGCAGGGGCGTGGTCAGTGGCTGGAGACCAGCTCCGCCGGGCACAGGTCCAGCCGGTAGGGCCGGTCGAGCCGGGCCATCTGCTCGCCGGTGGCCTCGGCGTCCAGCACGTAACCACCGTCGACGAGGCGGAAGCAGCTCAGCGTGGGCTCGGTGGGTTCGACCACCCAGTAGTACGGGCAGCCGGCCGCGGCGAGACGGGCGGGCTTGAGGTGGTGGTCGATGTGCCGGCTGGAGGGCGAGACCACCTCGACGGCCAGCACCGGGACGCCGACCAGCGCCCGTTCGGTGAAGGTCTCCCGGCGGCCCACGACCACGTCCGGGATCAGCACGGTGAACTCGTCCAGCACCACGTCCACCGGAGCGGGCAGCACCTCGCAGTCCGCAGGACAGACCGGGGTGAGCGCGGCGAGGAGGCGCGCGACCACCCGCTGATGCAGCGGACGCGGGGACGGGCTCACCAGTAGCGTCCCGTCCACCAGTTCGTACCGGTGGCGTTCATCCGAGATCGTCTCCAGGTCCCGACGGGTGAGACGGTCGCCATGTGCGAACATCGGGACTGTCACCATGCTGCCCCCGCAGGCGGGCCGAGAAGAAACGACTCCGCCAGGGTAGACGGACACATCCGGCAGCGCGAACCGGCCTCCGCCGCGTTCCGGACCCGGGCGGCCCATTCCGCGCGGCCGCTGCCCGGCCGCCGGTTCACCGACGGTGACGGGATTTCCCGGAAAGCACCACGGACAGCCCAGCGCCGGGGCCGATACAGGGCCGATCGAGTCATGTCCGCGATTTCCCGGAAAGGCCATTTCCCGTCCAGTAATCGGCCATCGCATGCTCATCGTCCGGTAGCCTGAGCTGTGCGGACACCGTTTCCTGGAAGCACATCCCGAGTACCCTACCATTCCGGATCACCCGATCATGAGAAAGGCCGATTCAGCGGAATTTCATCATTCGGTATTCCCTTCGCGCTGCGTGATTCACCGGACGGACGGATCGGCGCGTCATCCTGAACGGACGCCGTTTCGCCTCCTTTCCTCCGGTGGTGGTCATGTCCCCGTCCGCACCGAGCAGGCCGGTGTCGCTGTTCCGCCTCGACGGCGGTGCCCCGGACCACGAGCTGCTGGTTCCGTTGACTCCGGAGCAGATCAGCACGGACATCCCGGTCCGGATTTCCGGGACCCCCGCCCGCCTGGTGGCCGGCGCGTTCCGCACCGAGGCCCCGCATTGGCTGCCGCACGCGGAAGCGCTCACCGGCAGCACGCTCGGACTGTCCTCGATGCTGCCGTTCGCGGTTCTGCTGGTGCCCCGCCCACCGTGGTGGTACGCGGTCACCTGGGGTGCCGGGCATCTGGTGCTCAACGACGACCACGTCGAGCCGGGTTTCGGGCTGCGCTTCGGCATCCGCCGGCTGGACCCGTTCGCGCTCGGGCTGGTGGCGAGCGCGGCGCTGGACGTGTCCGCGCGCGCCACGCAGATCTCCATCCCGGGCGGTGGCGAGCTGTCCGCGTTCCGGCTGGAGCCCTACGGCGAACTGGTGCAGCGCATCGCCGGTTCGGCCGATCTGACCGACCTCACCTACGGCCGGGTGACCGGCAAACGGCACCGCATCCGTGTCGGCACGTCGTTGTGGGCGCCGCTGGCCAAGGATCCGGAAGCATTCCTGGCCGATCTCGACGCGGTCGCCGCGGTGGTCGACGAGCCGGACGAGGATTCCGCGCTACGGTTCGTCTCCCAGACCCGGCCGCTGGACCGGCACCACCCGATCGTGCCGGAGCTGGAACGGCGGCTGGCCGCCACTCTCGGCGGCGACGGCGAGGAACTCGGCCTCGCCTGGCCGCCCGGGGCCGGGCAGGACGTGGAGAACGCCGGTTCGTTCCTGGTGACCGCGCTCGGCGCGGGCGGCCCGTTGCACGTGCCGGGGCGGCTCGAACCGGAGCATCTCACCGCGCGGCTGGCAAGTATTCCGGAGGACCGCCGGCTCAGGGCGTTGCGCGCGGGCCGGATCACGCCCTGCGCCGACGAGGCGGGCGCGGAGCCGACCGGCGCGCCGCTGCCCGCCGCGAAGTGGCTCGCCTACGAAACCACCGTCGAGCACACGCGTTACGTCTTCCATCAGGGCCGCTGGTATCGCATCGGCGAGACCTACGTTGCCCAGATGCGCGAGCAGGTAAGCGATCTGCTGGCGCGGCGTCATCCGTGGCCGGCGGTGACCTGGAAACCCAGCGGTGCGCCGGATGACGAACACCGGTACTGCCGGCTCGTCGCGGAACAGCCCGGGTACGTCTGCCTGGACCGCGACGTCGCGAGTACGCCGCTGCACCCGCGGTTCGAACTGTGCGATCTCTTGGGCCCCGAAGACGAGCTGATCCACGTGAAATGGCTGGGCCGGGCAACGGCGGCGAGCCACCTGTACACCCAGGCGCTGGTATCGGCCGAGGCACTGCACGACGAACCGCAGGCCATGGCACAGCTGGTCGACAAAGTGTCCACTTCGGACCCCGGACGGGTACTCTCCGGCGCGCCGGACACCGTCGTGCTGGCCGCCGCGGGCCGTTCCTGGCACGTGGACGAGCTGTTCACCCTGTCGCAGGTGGCGTTGCTGCGGCTGGACCGCGCCGTGCGAGCGTTGCGGGCAACCCTCGCGTTCGCGAACATTCCTTACACAGCAAAGAAAAAGGTGTCCGCGCGGCGGATCCCGACGCAACGACGGGGCGGCACTCGCCGCTGAACTTCAGGCGGGCGCGGCCACGAGCAGCTCCCGCAACGCGTCCGGCAACGCGTCGGCGAGCGGCCAGAGATCCTCGACCAGCTCCTTGGCCCCCAGCAACCCTACGCCGACCTTTCCGTCGCAGGACAATACTGTGACGTTCAGCCCGGCGCCGTGGAAGACCGGCCCCAGCGGATAGAGCCCGGTGACCCGCGCGCCGAGCAGGTACAACGGCATCGGCGGGCCTGGCACGTTCGAAACGATCAGGTTGTGCACCACCGGATGCCGTTCGGCCAGGCGCAGCGCCGAGTACGCCCGCACGCCGAGGCCGAACACCGACGCCGGGGAGAACTGCGCCCAATCGGCGAGCATGTCCGCACTCATGTCGTGGTGATGGTCCTTCGCCAGCCGGTTCGCCTCGGCCAGGAAGAACACCCGCGCAGCCGGATCGGCCAGGTGCGTGGGCAGCGACGCGAAGAAGGCGGACACCCGGTTACTGCCGCGATCGCGTTCGGTCCGCTCGTGCACCGACACCGGCACGGTGCTCACCAGCGGGTCCTCCGGCAGCTCGCCACGGCCGAGCAGAAACTGTCGCAGCGCACCGGAAACCAGCGCCAGCACCACGTCGTTCACGGTGACCCCGAACGCGTTCTTCACGCGCTTGACCTCGGCCAGCTCGACCTGCGCGAAGGCGACCGACCGGTGGCCGGTGATGGTCCCGTTGAGCGAGGTGCGCGGCGCGGTGAACGGCACCGGCATTCCCTTGCCGTGCAACGCCTTGCCGAGCCAGCGCGGCACCAGCTCAAGCAGCTCCGGCAGCAGCCGGGCGATCTCCGCCGGGCGGCGCAGCAGTACATCCGCGCTCTCCCACAGCATCCTCGCCCGCGTCGGCAAGCCGGTGTTGTGCCCTGCGTCCGGGATCTCCGGCACCGGCGCGTCCGGCGCGAATCCGGCGAGGTAGGTGATCAGACTGGCTCCGCCGACCCCGTCCACGCTGGCGTGGTGCATCTTGATCAGCACGGCCACGCGGTCCTCGGGGCCTTCGATCACGTAGCACTGCCACAGCGGATGCGCGCGATCGAGTTGCTGACCGGCAAGATGCGCGCACAGCTCGGCCAGCTCGCGATCGCCGCCCGGCGCGGGCAGACCGACCCGGTGCAGATGGTTGTCCAGGTCGAAGTCCTCGTCCTCGACCCACACCGGATGGCTGAGATTCCAGAGCGGATTGTGCAGTTTGCGGCGGAACGCCGGGATCACCGCGACGCGCTCCGCGAGCCGGCGTTCGAATTCCTGGAACGAATACCCGCCGGGCATGGTTGTCCCGTCCAGCGTGAGCAGTCCGCAGACGTGCAGCAGCTGCGACGGCGTCTCCAGATAAAGGAAACTCGCGTCGAGCCCGCTCAGTCTCTGCATCGGCCCAGGGTATTCCAGAAACGGCGGGCAGGGGGTCCCGCGAAGGTAGCATCGGAGGGGTGAAACCGGACTTCCTCACCCGGCGGGCGGCGACGCTCGGGCTTGCCGCGCTCGCGGTGGCACCACCAAAGGCCCGTCGCACCTCGATCCCGGTGTTCTTCGCCGGGTGGCTCACCGGCGAACTCGCCCCGCACCTGCTCGCGCTCACCGCGGCGGACACCGTGCACCATCTCGCCCGCCGCGGATTGCGCGGCCGCGGCGATCGTGCCGGGCTGGCCCTGGCAGCGGTGTCGGCGGCCGGGCTCGGCTCGGTGATCGCCACCGCGCAGCGTGCGCGGGGCGAGGTCGAATCGGCCCTGACCGACGCGCTCGGCCCGGACTACGCCGAACGGCTGGCACCTCGGCCCGGCGACCTGGCCACGCCGTGGGCACAGATCGCGCTGCCGTTCCGCAGCCACGACCCGCAGGTGCGGCGGGACCGCGACATCGCCTACGCCCCGGGCGGGAAACGTTTCCTGCTCGATGTTTTCCGCCCGCGCGAGCCGGTCCGCGCCGCGCCGGTGCTGCTGCAGATCCACGGCGGCGCGTGGGTCATCGGCAACAAGGAGGAGCAGGGCCAGCCGCTGATGCGGCATCTGGCGCGCCGCGGCTGGGTCTGCGTGGCGATCAACTACCCGCTCGCCCCGGCGCACCGCTGGCCCGCGCACATCGTCGCGGCCAAGCAGGCACTCGCCTGGATCCGGGAGCACATCGCGGACTACGGCGGCGATCCGCGGTTCGTCGCGGTCACCGGCGGTTCGGCGGGCGGGCACCTCGCCGCGCTGCTGGCGCTGAGCCAGAACGATCCGGCACTGCAGCCCGGCTTCGCCGAAGCGGACACGAGCGTTCAGGCCTGCTTGCCGCACTACGGCGTGTACGACATCGCCGCCACCACCGGCACCGCGGACAGCCGGTACCGGCTGGAAAGCCTGCTCGCGCGGCGGGTATTCGCGCCGGATCGGCCTCCGCGCGACCACCTCGACGACTACCTCGCCGCATCCCCGCTGAACCGGGTGTCCGAGGAGGCGCCGCCGTTCTTCGTGATCCACGGCAAGCACGATTCGCTGGTACCGGTGGCCGAGGCACGCGAATTCGTGCAACGGCTGCGGGAGAAGTCACGCGAGGTCGTGGCCTACGCCGAGCTGGCCGGTGCGCAGCACGCGTTCGACGTGTTCCCCTCGATTCGCAGTGCGCACGTGGTGCGTGGGGTCGAGCGGTTCCTCGAGCACACCTACCGCGCGTGGGCGGACGGTCAGGAGTTGACGCCGGCGAGCGCGAAGAACTCCTGACGGGAGCGGGCGTCCTGGCGGAGCGTGCCGAGCAGCGCCGAGGTGACGGTCGAGGACCCGGTCGCCTGCACGCCGCGCAGCGTCATGCAGGTGTGCTCGGCCTCGATCACCACGCCGACGCCCTTGGGTGAGAGCTGGTCGGACAACCAGCCCGCGACCTGCTTGGTCAGCCGCTCCTGCACCTGGGGGCGGCAGGCGAAATGCTCGACGACGCGCGCGAGCTTGGACAGCCCGAGGATCCGCTCGCCCGGCAGGTAGCCCACGTGCGCGACGCCGGTGAACGGCAGCAGGTGATGCTCGCAGACCGAGCGCACCGGGATGCTGCGGGCCAGCACCAGCTCGTCGTACCCTTCGTCGTTCGGGAACGTGGTGAGGTCGAACGAGCGCGGGGTGAACAGCTCGGCGTACGCGTGGGCCATTCGGCGGGGGGTGCCCTGCAGGCTCTCCGAGTCGAGCTGGATGCCGAGGGCGCGGAGGAAGTCCCCCGCTGCCTTCTCGGCGGCAGCAAGGTCGAGGCCGGGATCGGGTTCGTGGACGACGCGAAGCGCGGATGACATGGGCGGTCCTCGGGGCTCGACGGGTTTCGCCTGGAAATCTTGGTCTTATTGCCGGGGAGAGTCAATGTGACCAGGTGAACACACCCGTGGCGGGGATACGGAAACATCGCTGGGGGTTATCGTAGCGGCGTGACGAGTGAGCGTGCGACGATCCGCGCGGTGGCGGCCCTGGACGAGGACCTCCGCCACGGGATGTACGCGTTCATCCGGGACTCTGGCCGCCCGGTGACCAGGGAAGAGGCAGCCGTGGCCGTGGGCATCTCGCGGAAGCTCGCGGCGTTCCACCTGGACAAGCTGGTCGCCGCCGGCCTGCTGCGCACGAGCTACGGAGCCGCGGGCAAGGTGGGCCGCGCCCCGAAGGTCTACGAACCCGCCGCGACGGATTTCGCGATCTCCATCCCGCCGCGCCGCCCGGACGTCCTCGGCGCGATCCTGATCGACGCCGTCGCGTCCGCCGGCGCTGCCGAACCGGCCCGCGACGCCGCCCTGCGCACCGCCCGCCGGCACGGCACCGAGGCCGGCGTCGAGAAACGCACCCACACCCGCCCCGGCCGGCTCGGCCCGGAACGCGGCTTGACCCTCGCCGGCGAGATCCTGACCCGCCACGGCTTCGAACCGGCCCGGGAAACGCCGGTGTGCCTGCGGCTGCGGAACTGCCCGTTCCAGCCGCTGGCCGGGCGGGCACCGGAGCTGGTGTGCGGACTGACCCGGAGTTTCCTGACGGGGGTGCTGGACGGGCTGGAGGTGGCCGGGGTGGCGGCCGTTCCTGCCGGTGCCAGGGTGGGTGGATGTTGCGTGGAGTTGCGTGGGGGTGTCGGAGGATGATCTTGCGAATGGTGCCGTCTGGGGCGTTGTCCGGTGGCTGGTCTTGCGGGATGGGTGTTGTGGTTGGCGGCGCGGGATCCGAGCGGCCGGGCCAGTCCTGCCGACGGCGGTGGAGACGTCCGGTGGCTGCTTTGCGGGATTGAGCTGGATTCGGACGGCGGGCGAGGCCTGTCGACAGCGGAATGCCTGCCTTTTGCCGGACGTTGCGGTTCGAGGCACCGGATTCGGGCAGCCGGACCAGATCTACCCACCTCGCCAGAGAAACCCGACGCCCGCCGGAGTCTGCCGTTGCCGGGTCGCAGCTTCGAGACACGCCCGGTAGCCGCGAAGTCAGTCCGCCGGATAGGCCAGGTCCACCGGACGCTCCGCGGACGGCCCGTCCAGCCACCACCGTCCGGACGTGCGCACGAAGCGGTACCAGCGGTGGTCGCGGCCGTACCGGAGCTGCACCCGCCCGAGCGTGACGCGGTTGCGCCAGGTGCGCAGGTCCCCGGGCAGACCGGGTTCCGCGAGGTCCGCGCGGGCCTGTGCCAGTGATCCGGGGCCGGGCGTCCACGTTTCGCGCAGCGCGGCCAGTCCGCCGCGGCCCGCTTCCCGCCAAGCGTGCGCCCAGACGGCCAGCTCGGCGGGCGCGACACCGGCCGCGGCGGCCAGCTCGGCAAGGTCTGCGCAACCGCGGGCCGGGTTCTGCTCGGCATCGGACCGATCGCCGGATCCCGGCCGGCGGGCAGCACGGCGCGCCAGGTCCTCCTCGAAGGTCAACTCGGCCGGGATCCCTTGGCCACGCAGCATTTCCCAGGCCAGCGACGCGGCGTCGGCGGCCAGGGTGGTGAGTGCGGCGGAGGTCCAGCCGGTGCCGGCGGGCGGGTCGAGGTCCAGCGGTGCGGGCAGGCCGGGTTCGCCAGGGGCGGCGGGCAACGGCGGTACCGACGCGATCCGGCGGCTGTAGGCCTGTTTCGGCGTCAGCCCCGGGTCGGGCGGGCGGACCGGCTTCTCGACGCTCGGCGCGCGCAGCTCCCGTAGCCGGGTCAGTACCTCGTCGCGGGCGCGGCCGCGGAGTGTGCACAGCACGAACGGGTCCGTGTCCACCTCGTCCGCGACCACGTAGTAGACCGCCGCCACGTGTTTACACGGGTTCGCCGGATCCGGGCAGGAACAGCGTGGCCGCAGGTCCCCCGGGCCGGGCAACAGATCGGCCCCGGCCTCACGGGCCTGTGCGGCCAGCTCTTCGGGCAGCTCACCGTCGAGCAGCGCGGCGGTGTGACCCACCTGTGAGCCGACGACGTCCAGCAGTCGCGCCCATTGCTCAGGCGTGAACTCCCGCATCCGGATGGTGACGCGGTAAGGCCGCGGACGGCTCCCCCGCACTCGCGCGGTGATCTCGCCCGGCGTGACGACGAGGTTCTGCACGGTGTCCTTGCGCGCGTAAGTTCGCCCGCGTGGCAACCGGTTCGGGTCCACCCGCGCCCGTTGCTCCAGCGCCGCCACCCAGGCACGGCCCCACCAGGTGCGGCCGAATGTCCGCCGGGGCGCCATCAGCCACCGGACCGTGCATGGCCGACGAGCCGGTCACCCGGCGACGCGGGGATCTCGCCCACCGCGACAAGGGACTCCCCCGCTGCATCCCGGCGCCGCAGATTTCCCCACTGCACCAACGGCACCCGACGCCCACCGAGCCACACGCCACCGGTCAACACAGCAACCTCACTCACCGCGACAACCGACTTCCGCGCAGCATTCTGGCACCCGCGCCGCAATCGACGCGAAACGCCCGCACCCGGCGCCACCTCATACGGCCGGACACCTGCCCGACAACCATCACCCGCCGAACAGCACACCGGCCGCCGGACAACACAGCAACCTCATTCACCACGACAATCGACTCCCCGCAACATCCCGGCACCCACGCCGCACCCGCTCCGGCCAAGCACCGCCAGCCATCCGCCGCACGACCATCACCCACCGAGCCGCACCAGCTCGGCGAGCCGGTCGTCGGACAGCTCCGTGATCCACTCCTCACCGGCACCGACCACCGCCTCGGCCAGCCCGCGTTTGGTCTCCAGCACAGCGGCCACACGCTCCTCCAGGGTGCCCTCCGCGATCAGCCGGTGCACCTGCACCGGGCGGTCCTGGCCGATCCGGTACGCCCGGTCGGTGGCCTGGTCCTCGACCGCGGGATTCCACCAGCGATCGTAGTGGATCACGTGGGTGGCCCGCGTGAGGTTGAGCCCCACCCCGCCCGCCTTGAGCGACAACAGGAACACCGGCGTGGCACCGGACTGGAAGCCGGCCACCAGCTCGTCGCGCCGCTGCGGGCCGATTTCCCCGGACAGCAGCGCGACCGGCAGCCCGCGCTCGGTCAGCCGCCGCTCCAGCAACCGGCACAGCCGCACGTACTGGCTGAACACCAGCACGCTCTCGCCCTCGTCGAGGATCACCTCCAGCAGCTCCTCGAACGCGGCGAGCTTGCCCGACCGTCCACTGAGGACTCCGCGATCCTCCTTGAGGAACTGCGCCGGGTGATTGCAGATCTGTTTCAGCTCGGTGAGCAGCTTGAGCACCTGACCCCGCCGCTGCACCCCGCGTGCCTCGCTGATCTGCGCCAGATTCTCCCGTACCACCGCCTCGTACAGGGTGGTCTGCTCCGCGGTGAGCGGCACGAACCGGTCGGTTTCGGTCTTGCGCGGCAGCTCCGGCGCGATATCCGGGTCGGTTTTACGGCGGCGCAACAGGAACGGCCGCACGGTGGCGGCGAGCCGCTCGGTGGTCCGCGCGTCGCGATCGCGCTCGATCGGCCGGGCGACGGTGCGGCGGAACCGGTCCAGGGTGCCGAGCAGCCCGGGCGTGGTCCAGTCCAGCAGGGACCACAGCTCGGTCAGCCGATTCTCCACCGGGGTCCCGGTGAGCGCGACCCTGGCCGCGGCGGGCACCTTGCGCAATTCTCTTGCGGTGGCCGACAACGGGTTCTTCACGTGCTGCGCCTCGTCCGCGGCGACCAGTCCCCAGTCCACTTCGGACAGTGTGGTCCGGTCGCGGCGCAACACGCCGTAGGTGGCCAGCACCACTTCGCCGACGGCGAGGTCGTCCAGATGCCGCCCGCCGCCGTGGAACCGGCGGACCGGGACCCCGGGCGCGAACCGGGCGAACTCGCGTTCCCAGTTGCCCAGCAGCGAGGTCGGGCACAGCACCAGGGTGGGGCCGGCACCGAGCGGAAGCCGGTGCAGGTGCAGGGCGATGAGCTGGATCGTCTTACCCAGCCCCATGTCGTCGGCCAGGCAGGCGCCCAGCCCGAGCCCGGTCATGGTGGCCAGCCAGCCGAGCCCGGCCAGCTGGTACGGGCGCAGGGTGGCGACCAGCCCGTCCGGCGGCGCAGCCGGCGCCGGATCCCGCTCACGCAGCCGCTCGGCCAGCCCCGCGAGCGCGGGCTGCGCCGCGAACTCGACCTGCTCGCCGTCCACCTCCAGCTCGCCGGTGAGCGCCGCGGCGAGCGCCTCGGCACCGGTGAGCCGAGACCGGCGGGCCCGCATCCGGGCCAGCGCCGCGGGATCCACCCGGATCCACTGCCCGCGCAACCGGACCAGCGGACGCTTGGCCTCGGCGAGCGCGGCCACCTCCGCGTCGGTCAGCTCGGTACCGTCGAGACTGAGCCGCCAACGGAACTCCAGCAGCCCTTTCAGCGGGAACGCCGGACCCGCCTCGCTCGCCGGCGCCTGCGTGACGCTCGCCTTCGCGCGAACCTCCCCGGCGAACAGATCCTTCGGCCAGAGCACTTCGATACCGGACGCGCCGAGCCCACGCGCGCCTTCGCCGAGCAGGTCGACCACCTCGTCGTCCGACAGCGGCAGCTCGGCCGGAGCGGGTTCGGACAGCACCCGGCCCAACGCCGGCCAAGCCCGCGCGCCCCGGCGCAGGCCGAGCAGCAGCTGGGTCTCGACCTGGTCACCAAGCCTTCGCAGCACGGCTTCCGGCGCGTCCCACAGCGCAGCCGCCTCCACGACGAGGCTCGGCTCCGCGACGGACCGCACGGCCAGCACCCCGGCGAAGGCGTCCTCGCGGGCCTCGACCCTCAGCAGCAGTTGCACTCCGTCCGGACGGCAGGCCTCCAGCTCGGCGAGCCAGGCCGCGCCCGCCGGGTCCAGCAGGGTGGGCTGCGGTTCGGCGAACCCCGCCGCACCCACTCCGACGGCCGCGGCCGGGCTGCGGACGAGCACGTCGGCGGCCGCGTCCCACAGCGCACGCACCAGCGATTCGGGAGAGTGCAACCGGATCCGCTTGACCCCGGACAGCGGCAGCGCGTGCGCCTCCGGCGGCAGCGCCGCTGCCAGCGCGCGGACCAGCTCCTCGTCCGCCCCGTCGAGCGGGCCGATCTGCCAGGTACCGAGCCCGCTCGCGGTCGCCGCGGGCCGCACCCGCCCGCGCGCCACCAGGTTCACCCCGGCGTTGACCACCGCCGACCACGCGGTCAGCGCCGGGCTCGCCTCGTCCGGCACCACGAGCAGCCGCGGCACCGCCCGCGCCAGCGGCACGAGCCGCGCGGACACCTCGGTCCGCACGAACCGGCCGCCCCCGGGCAGCACGAGCTGGATCGGGGTGTCCCCGCCGATCTCGTCACCCCAGAGCGCCAGCGCCCCGTCCCGGGGTGGATCGGAGGGCAGGTAGGTGGCCTGGGTGGTCACGCCGAACTCCACGCCGATCACCGTAGGCCAGGGGGCCGACAATCCGGTGCACGGGCCTGTGCGACGGCGGGGAACGCCGTGAAGGTGGCCTTCACGGACTCTTTGTCCGTGAAGGCCACCTTCACGGCGCGTAAGCGGCACGGCGCGTAGCGGACTGAGCGGTCCTTTCGCTGCGCGAGCCTGGTGCGAAGGTCGCTCTCGCCCCGCAGGACCGGAGCGAAAGTCGTTCTCGCGTCAGCCGGACCGAAGCGAAAGTCACCCTCGCCCCGCAGGACCGGAGCGAAAGTCACCCTCGCGTCAGCCGGACCGAAGCGAAAGTCACCCTCGCTGCGCGCGCGGGGCGGAGCGAGAGTCACTCTCGCCCCGCGGGTCTGACGTGAAGGTCCCGTTCATGACGGGCGGATGCAATGAAGGTCCCCTTTACCACGCACTTCGCGTAGTGAAGGGTCCCTTCACGGACCCTGAGTCCAGGGTGTCGGCAAAGTTGGTCGGGGACCCGGCAGTGGGCGATGCGGAGGTGTGTGCGACCACCTCGTAGCGTGCGCCGGACCGGTTTCGGGTCCGTGAAGGGACCC
>NZ_QZFV01000094.1:0-57282 GCF_003600245.1 Amycolatopsis panacis | reverse complement strand
TGGAGTGGGTTTCCCGGTTCCGGCGGCTGGCACGCCGCTACGAGCGCAAGGCCGCCCATTTCCTGGGTTTCACCCAGCTGGCCTGCGCAGTGATCTGCTACCGCCGAGCCGTCAAGCTGGATCTTGTAACCCACAACAACCCCAAATGAGATGTGGTCTAAAGGACCGGGCTTGCGCGCTACGTGTGCCAGGTCAGCGCCGCCGGGACGGAGTAACAGACTCGGAGCGCGTCACCGCGCTCCGAGTGAGGTCGGTCAGTCGCCCAGATCGTCACTCGGCCAGTAGTTCATGGCCGCCAGGCCTTCGGCCATGAGGCCGTAACCCACATTGTCCTGGAAGGCCCGGCGGATCAGCTGGGTGAACAGGTTGCGGGTCGAACGCAAGGTGAGGTCCGGCTTGACGGCCAGTCCGCGAGCGAGTTCCATGGCGCGGGCCATGAGGTCTCCGGCCGGGAGTACCTCGTTGACCAGTCCGAGACTCAAAGCCTCGCCGGCCGGAATGTGCTGTCCGGTCAGGAGCATGTACCGGCCCCGGTTGAACCCCATCAGCAACGGATAGATCACCTGAATGCCATCGCCCGGCACCAGGCCGTTCGAGAAATGCGGACGATCGGCGAACACCGCCGTTTCCGATGCGAGCGTGATGTCGCACAACAGCGCGAGCTCCGAATGAATCGTCGCGGGGCCGTTGATCGCCGCGATCATCGGGACCTCGATGTCGAGGTGGCTCAGCACGAGGCGGCGACCGGTGAAATGGATCCGATGCCACGTCTCCGGCGTGACGGACATGCCGCCGAAACCCTCTTTGTCGATGAACGTCTCTCCCGAACCGGTCAGGACGACGACGCGATTCTCCGGATCGCGCGCGATGTCCTCCCACAACGACGCCATCTCCTCCTCGGGATCGTGTCCCCACACCAGGTCCTGACCATCGGTGTGCATCCGGGCGACAAGGATGCCCAAGTCGTCGCGTTCGAGCTTGACGTGGTGGTACTTCGGCGCGTATTCAGCAAGGCGTGTCACAAGCATGGTGATCCTCCTCGATGCCTTTCCCCTCCCGGCTACGACCGGCTCTACCGGCTCTACCGGCTCTCGACCGACCGGAGCCGGTTGGCGGCCAGCCGGTCGACCGTGGCCTGGGTGGCGATCCTTGCCTCGGGATATCCCGACATACGGACGGTGTAGGTCTGCTCAAGCGAATACCCGTCGAACAGGCTCAGCGCCTCACACCCGTTCATGGCGCTTTTGGCGAGCCGAACAGCGTTCTTGCCCTTGCCGGCGACATGGGTCGCCAGCTCGATGGCCTGGGGCAGCAGACGATCGTGGGAAACCACCTCGAACGGCGCTCCCCAGCGAACCATTTCCTCGGCTGTCACCGGATCGGCCGTGAACAGCATCCGCCGCATGGCCTGCTCGGGAATCATCCGTGCGGCGAACTTGGCACCGCCGAGGACTCCCACCTTGAGCTCGGGAAGGCAGTATGTCGATCGCTCGCTCGCCACGACCAGGTCGGCGCAGGACACGATCGCGAATCCCGAGCCGAGCGCGGGGCCGTTGACCGCCGCGATGACCGGAATGCTCGCCTCATAGACGGCCTTGAGGGAACGCCACACGCGCGCCATCCGCTGGTCGCCGTTGTCGGGGTTGAGTTCGAGGAACTCATGGAGATCGTTTCCCGCCGAGAAGGCACGGTCGCCGGCACCGGTGACCACCACGGCGTCGAGCCCGTCGTCGTGTCCCACGTTCTCGAAGAATGCCCGGATCTCGTCGAACATGTCCTCACTGATCGCGTTGACCGCGCCGCGATTCAGGGTCACCACCGCGACCCCCGGGGCGACCACGTCCACCTTCAGATAGTCATACGATGAACTCATCTCGTCCTTTCCTCGCTTCTCCGGAGATGCCCGATCCGATCGCCCGGCGCCCACTCCCATTGCCGCAGAACGTTTTTCTGCACCTTTCCACTGGGCGTGCGCGGGAGATCGCTCACGACGACCAGGCGTTCGGGGATCTTTTGCGTGGCCAGGCCTTGCGCGAGCAGGTGTTCGCGCACGTCGGCCAGGGTCGGTCCGTTGCCCAGCGGAACGATGTAGGCGCACACCAGCTCACCGGTCCGCGGGTCCGGCGAGGCGACGACCGCGACCTCGGCGATCCGTGGGTGCGTCGCCAGCGCTTCCTCGATGTCGCGCGCGCTGAGTTTTTCGCCGGAACGGTTGATGATGTCCTTGACCCGGCCGGAGATTCGCAGTGATCCGTCCTCGGCCAGCACTCCCAGGTCGCCGCTTCGCCCGAACCCGTCCGAGGTGAACGCCCCGGTGTTCTGTTCGGCATCGAGGTAGCCGAGGAACATGTCCGGGCCCCGCCACACGACCTGCCCTTGTCTCCCGGGCGTGACCGCGACCTCGTTCTCATCGATCACTTTGACCGTGGTCGACCCGAACGGGTATCCATCGCTGACCGCTCGTTGCCCATCAAGGCTTTTCGGCCACTGGGCTACGGCCGAGGGGCACTCCGACGCTCCGTACAGACGGTAGGTCGGCCCGATCGATGCTTGTGCCGAGGCGATCAGCTCGGCGCTCATGTCGGCACCCCCGCACGCGACGACGCGGACATGGCTGAGCGGACTGGCCGGGGCCGAAGCCGATTCGGTGAGGCCCCTGATGAACGGGGCCGAGACCATCGTGAAGGTCGCCTTCTGCTCTCGGATCAACCGCCACGCGGTCTCCGCGCTCCACTGGTCTTGAAAGACCACACGAAGTCCCAGCAGCACCGGCGCGAGGCAACCCCACAGGAAGCCCGTGATGTGCGTGACGGGCGAGGGCATGAAGACGACGTCGTCCTCGGTCAGCTCGTAGATGGCCGCCTGGGAGAAGACCTCGTACCGCAACGTGTTGTGGCTGTGCAGAACTCCCTTGGGCGATGCGGTCGTCCCGGAGGTGTAGAGCAGCAGCGCGATGTCGTCGGCGTCGATCCTGCCGGCCTTCGGCATCGTCGCGGGGGCCGTGTCCAGTGGTGCGCCCAGTTCGACGTGCCGGATCTCGGTGCGGGCCGGCACCGGCAGGTCCGCGTAGACCTCCCGGTAGTCGCGGCCACGATGCGTGACCGGCGCCACCACGAATCGGGGGACGGCTTCGTCGAGAATCTGCGAGAGCTCATGACCGCGATAGATCGGCACGATCGGGTTGACCACGGCGCCGAGCGAGAGTGCGGCCCACACGTAGGCGAGCGCCTCACGGCCGTTGGGCAACTGCACCGAGACGACATCGCCCGCGACCGTACCGGCGTCGGCCATCGTACGAGCCAGCCGCGCCGCGGCCGCGTGCAGTTCGGCGAACGTCACCGGACCTTGGGCATCCACGGCGACGAGCCGGTCCGGCCACTTCCGCGCGGCCTCGTCCAGCGCGCCGGCAAGGACAAGATCCGCCCACGCCCCGCTCCGGCGATAACCGTCGCCGACCCGCGGCTCGGGGTACCGAGTTCCCCTCACCTGTCCTCCATTTCTAACCTACCCGACGGTTAGAATACGGTACTCTCGGAGAGGTCGCCAGACTCCATCGCTCCGGCACGCCGGGAGCGGTAGCCGGGACAAGAGGCCGGCCGAGCACGGCACGGAGAACAGGAAACGGGACATGGACTTTTCGTTCAGCACGCGAGTGGCCGATGCGCAGCACCGTCTGCTCACCTTCATGGACGAGTGCGTCTATCCGGGCGAGGCCACCTACGCCGCACAGATGGCGGAGGCCGGCGATCCGCATCACGTGGCGGCGGTCCTGGAGGAGCTGAAGCACGAAGCCCGCGCTCGCGGTCTGTGGAACCTCTTTCTCCCGGATTCCGAGTATGGGGCCGGACTGACAGTGCATGAGTACGCACCGCTGGCCGAGATCATGGGGCGGAGCGTGCTCGCCTCGGAGGCCTGCAACTGTTCACCGCCCGACTCGGGCAACATGGAGCTGCTCGCGAGGTACGGCAGCCCCGAGCAGAAGAAGCAGTGGCTGGAGCCGCTGCTGGACGGAACGATCAGGTCGGCCTTCGCGATGACCGAGCCCGACCGGGCCAGCTCCGACGCCACGAACATCGCGATGAGGTTCGTGCGCGACGGGGACGAGTACGTTCTCAACGGCCGGAAGTGGTGGACCTCCGGAGCACTGGATCCTCGCTGCGCGTTCCTGATCGTGATGGGCCGCACCAGTGACGACGGCCCGCGTCACCGGCAGCAGAGCCAGATCATCGTCCCCATGGGCACCGAAGGCCTCACCGTGCTGCGCAACCTCCCCGTGTTCGGCTACCGGCACCGGGAGGGCCACGGCGAGATCGAGTTCCGCGATGTCCGGGTGCCGGCATCGAACCTGATCGGTGCCGAAGGCGACGGATTCGCCATCGCCCAGGGCCGTCTCGGACCGGGCCGGATCCACCACTGCATGCGTACGATCGGCGCGGCCGAACGAGCCCTGGAGATGATGATCGATCGTTCGGTGTCCCGGTCCACCTTCGGCACCGCGATCGCGGACCGGGCGAACGTAGGTGACCGGATCGCCCAGGCACGGATCGACATCGACATGGTCCGCCTGCTGACGTTGGAAGCGGCGTGGCTGATGGACACGGTGGGCTACAAGCAAGCGGCGTCCAAGATCGCCGCGATCAAGGTGGCGGCGCCTGAGGTCGCACTGCGCGTCGTCGACCAGGCCATCCAGATCCACGGGGGCGCCGGAGTGTCCGACGACACGATCCTGGCCGAACTTTGGGCACATCTGCGGACGATGCGGATCGTCGACGGTCCCGACGAAGTGCATCGGATGGCGATCGCGCGCCATGAGATCCGGTCCCGGTCGAAGCAGGACGCATGACGGCGGTGTTCGACCTCGATGCGGCGCAGTACTGGCTTGGCGAACAAGGGATCGCGCTGGGACACCGGGTCAGATCACGCAGGCTGGGCGAGGGCAACTCGAACCTGACCTACCTGCTCACCACGGAGGGCTCGCTCCCCGACCTCGTGCTGCGGCATCCACCACGGTCGGACGACGGCTCCGCGCGCTATGTGAAGCGCGAGTTCGACATCCTGACGGGGCTCGCCGCTACGGACGTACCGGTGCCGTCCCCGGTGGCGCTGTGTACGGACGCGTCGGTGGCGGGTGCGCCGTTCCTTGTGATGGCGCATCTCGCCGGGGCCGTCATGGACTCCATCGACGACGCGCGCCTGTTGCCCCTCGACGCCCGTGCCCGGGTCGGACCCTCGCTGGCGGAGCGCCTGGCGGGGATTCACGCTCTCGATCCGCACCAGTGCGGGCTCGACCACATCGGCCCGCGTACGAGCTACGCCGAACGCCAGATCAACCGGTGGTCCCCGAGGTGGACCGCGATCGGCAACGCAACCGACCAGCAGGTCGACGAGATCACGCGGTACCTGAAGCTGCACATGCCACCACAGGCCGAGCATCGGATCGTCCACGGTGACTACAGCCTGGGCAACGTGCTTCTCGATCCGACGGGTTCCGTATCGGGTGTGCTGGACTGGGAACTGTGCACCCTGGGAGACCCGCTCGCCGACCTCGGCACGCTGCTCGCCTACTGGCCCGACGAGCCAGGCGTGCATCCGGCCACCGACGACGATCTCACGCTTGAACCAGGCTTCGCCGGCCAAGCCGACATCGTCGAGGCGTACGCGGCGCAGTCGGGACGGGACCTGGCCGACCTCGGGTACTTCAGGGTGCTCGCCTACTGGCGCCTGGCCATCATCATCCAAGGCGTGCACCAGAGGTGGCTGATCGACCCGCGGTCCGCGAGCGCCGCTGCCGGGAGGCTGGGCATGAAGGCCGAAAAGCTCATCCACCTGGGCCACGCGCTGATGCGTGATGCGATGACGGGCTGACCGCCGGCAGGCTCTACCGCGGCGGCCGCTTCCCGCCGGGCGAGGCAACGCTGTGCAGCCCGCCGAGAATGAAGTCGGCACACAGGTCCGCGAGCCTGTCGTCGCCGGCCGCGCCACCACGGGGCTGGTACCACGTGTGCATCCAGTTGAGGACGCCGAACGCCAGCAACGACAGCTGCTTGGCGTCGAGGGACTGATCGATCTTGCCGTCGAGCTGCTCGCCCTGGATCAGCGAGAGGACGAACCGCTCATACGCCTGGCGCATGACCATGATCGGCGCCATGCGCTCCGGACTCAGCGAGCCGACCTCCTGAAAGAAGACGGCGATCTTCTCCCGATGGGTGATCGCGTGATGCACATGGAGCCGCGCCCACAGCCGCAGCTTCGCCGAAGCGTCGAGATCATCCTGCGCGTCGATCTCGGCCATGATCCGCTGGACGTCCTCATGGATCTCGGCGAAGATCTCGTACAGCAGGTCCTCTTTGGAGCGAATGTGGTAGTACAGGCTCGGCTTGAGAATGCCGACTTCGTCGGCGAGGTCCTGCATCGAGGTGTTGACGTACCCGTTCGCCCTGAACAACTTGGCCGCGGCGTCACTGATCTGCCGCTGACGCTTGGCCGACCGGGCTCCGGTCGATCGTCGTGCCGGCATCTGACCCCCGCTCGTCCCCGTGCCGCTGGACATCTTCCCCACCCTAGCAACTACCGACCAGTCGGCCGGATCTCAGGTCCGGCATCGGCGCGGTCACCAGTCCGGCCGACACCGGATCGTGAACACCGGCGAAGGCGAAGTGACGCGCGCCTGTGGTCTGATGATCCCGGCGCCGAAGCACCTGGGCCAGGTCCCACCTGGGTGGGGAGGAGATCGAGATGGCATCCGTCCCACGGTCGGCACTGGTCACCGGAGGCGCTTCGGGCCTGGGCCGCGCCACCGCGGAACTGCTCGCCGCGAACGGCTTTCACGTGGTGGCCGCGGACCTCCGCCCCCAACCCGTCGCGGGCGTGACACCGCTGGCCTGCGATGTGCTCGACGATCGGGATGTGCGTGCCGCCTTGGACACGGCGGAAAGCTTTGCGCCCCTTCGGCTCGTTGTCCATTGCGCCGGGGTCGTGGGCAGCCCCGGACGCCTCATCGACCTGTCGGGCTCAGCGCTGTCCCTGGACCGGTTCCGGTCGATCGTCGAAGTCAACCTGGTCGGCACCTTCAACGTCCTGCGGCTCGCAGCCGAACGGATGCAGCACAACCCGATCGTCGACGAGGAGCGCGGGGTCGTCGTCACCACCGCATCCGCGGAGGCCTTCGAGGCGCCGACGGGGCACGTCGCCTACGCGACGTCCAAAGGCGGAGTGGCCAGCCTGACCCTGCATGCCGCCCGCGACCTTGCCTCCCGGCGCATCAGGGTGGTCAGCATCGCACCGGGGATCTTCGACACGCCCATCCTGTCGCAGGTGCACCCGGAGTCGTCACGACAGGTGACGAATCAGGTCCCGCATCCGCACCGCCTCGGCCGTCCCGGCGAGTTCGCCGCGCTGGCCCTGCACATCGCGTCCAATCCGATGCTCAACGGGGAAGTCATCCGGCTCGACGGCGCGCTGCGGATCGCGCCCTGAGTGCCGGTTGGTCTGCACGATCTTCACCTCGCCGGACGGGCTTGACCCGATCAAGTGGCGCGGGGAGGGAAACCGTCGGTCATCACGTGCTCCCCTCGGGCACGATCGCGTCGAGCCGCGCGCGCAGGACGCGTTTGGCGAACTTCCCGGTTCCGGTCTTGGGCAGGGCGTCGACGAAGTGCACCTCGTCGGGCAGCCACCACTTCGGCACCAGTGGCCGCAGGTGCGCCAGCACGTCGTCCGTCGTGAGCCGCGCATCGTCACGGGGGACGACGAAGGCCACCGGGCGCTCGGACCAGCGCGGGTCGGGCTTCGCGACCACAGCCGCCTCGGCCACCGCGGGGTGTCCCATGATGTGGTTCTCCAGGGTGACCGAGGAGATCCACTCGCCCCCGGACTTCACGAGATCCTTGGTGCGGTCGACCAGGTTCAGGTAGCCGCGGGGATCGACGGTCGCGATGTCACCGGTTCGCAACCAGCCGTCGTCGGTGAAAGCGTCCGCCCCGGACCCGTTGAGGTATCCCGACGCGATCCACGGCCCTGCCGCCTGCAACTCGCCCGCCGAGACCCCGTCCCATGGCTGCTCCGCGCCCGTCTCGGGGTTGACCAGGCGCAGGTCGAACAAGGGCACGGGCCGTCCCTGAGTCGCACGCAACCGGGCGCGCTCTTCGTCGTCCAGCTCGTTGTCCGCACTGCGTAACACGCCCACCGTGCAGATCGGACTGGTCTCGGTCATCCCCCAGGCCTGGGTGATCGGCAGCCCGATCGCCGCGCGCCAGCCCTCGGAAAGGCTCTGCGGCACCGCGGCGCCACCGCAGAGCACCATGCGCAGGCTGCTGAGATCGTGCTCGTGCAGCAGCGGCAGCGCACCCATCCAGATCGTCGGGACGCCGGCGCTGATCGTCACCCGGTGACGTTCGATCTGCGCCAGCAATTCGCCTGGGGCGGTCTGGGTGCCGGGCAGGATCAGGTTCGCTCCGGCAAGGACCGCCGTGTAGGGCAGGCCCCAGGCGTTGACATGGAACATCGGCACCACGGGTTGCACGCGGTCGCGTTCACCGATGGCCAGCACGTCGGCGGCGAGACTGGTCAGCGAGTGGAGCACCGTCGAGCGGTGTGAGTAGAGCACTCCCTTCGGGTCACCGGTCGTCCCCGAGGTGTAGCACAGCGCCGCCGCCGAATTCTCGTCGTCGATCACGAACCGGCCCGAGCGCGGCGGTCCGCCGGCGAGCAGTGTCTCGTAGTCCACGACACGAGGGTCGTCGGGCACAGCCTCGTTCGAGCCGTCGTCGATCACCACGATGTGGCGTACCGACGGCATGCGGTCGGCGACCTGCCACAAGGCGGGCAGCAAAGCGCGGTCGACGAACACGACGTCGTCCTGCGCGTCGGCCACGACAAACGCGAGCTGGTCCGGGAACAGCCGGATGTTGATCGTGTGCAGCACGCGCCCCGAGCACGGCACCGCGAAGTACAGCTCCAGGTGCGTCTGGGTATTCGAGCAGAAAGTGCCGACCCGAGCCTCAGCCGGCACGTCCAGGCGGTCGAGCGCGGCCGCGAGCCTGCGGACGCGCTCGAAACACTCGCCATAGGTGGAGCGACGCTCACCCGACGCGGTCGCGGTCACGATCTCCTTGTCGGCGAACAACATCTCGGCCCGGTGGAAGACGTGCGGCAGGCTCAGGGGACGGTCCTGCATCAGTCCGGCCATGGACGACTCCTCTCCAGAAGCGAATATCAGCGGTGATCCGTCAGCCGCGTTTGGCGATGATCTGGGTGTCGGTGGGAAGTGACTGGTCGACGGACGAGTTCCTGATCAGCATCGCCACACCGGCGATCACCAGTCCGCACACGGCGAAGAAAATCCAGACACGGTCGTAATTGCCGGGTTGCGGGATTTTCGTGCCGGGGACGACCGACGCGGTGAGCAAGGCCGTCACGACCGCCGGGCCCAGTGAGGCGATGGCGGTGTTCGCCACCCTCGCTCCGCCGGTCACCATGCCACCCTCGCCCGGACGTGCGGCGCGCAGGTAATTCGTGACGGCAGCGGTGTAGGTCAGTGCGTAGGAGACCCCGAACAGGGCCATCTCCACGATGTACTGCCAGGTGTGGGTGTGATTCCCGGCGAACCAGAAGAAGACGGCCGCGGACAGCACGCCCCCCGCCACCGAGGACGCTCGCGGTCCGATCACGCGGATGACCGGAGCCATCAGTGAACCGCCGAACGCGATGATCAGGCCGACCGGGAGAAGGTAGAGGCCGGCGGTGAGAACCGTGCCACCGAAGCCATATCCGGCCTTCGCCGGAGTCTGGACGTAGTTGCTGACCGCCAGGCAGCTGTTGATGCCGAGGGTCGCCACCAACCCGGCCGCCAGATATGCCGGCCAGACCTCGCGCCGGCGCATGATCCGCAGGTCCATGAGCGGGTTGTCGCAGTGCAATTCCCAGAGTACCCACGCGCCCAGCAGCACGACCGCGGCGACGATGAGGCCCAGCGTGCCCAGCGACGTCCAGCCCCACTTGTTCCCCAGCCCGATACCGATGACCAACGACGACAGCGCGCCGGCGACCAGGACCGCACCCAGATAGTCGACCCTCGGCTGGGTTCGTGTGACGCTGTCCGGGACGAACGCCCACGACAGCACGAAAACGAGCGCGGAGAGGGCCGTCATGATCCACAACACGAGCCGGACAGTGCCGCCCTGCTGGAGAACGAAACCGCCGAGCAGGAAGGAAATCGAGATGCCCGCGCCCATCGCGGCGGTCATCAGCCCACTGGCCCGGTCCACGCCGCCCGTGGTCGCCGCTCGCAACCGGAGCACGGCATAGAACAAGGGATACGCGGCGCTCATACCCAGCACCGTGCGGCCGGTGATGAATATCGTCGGGCCGGTCGCGACTGCGCACATGACGTTACCGACGACCACCAGCAACAGGCTGATCAGCAACAGTCGCCGGATACCGAAGATGTCGCCCAGACGCGCGAGAAGTGGCACCGCCGCGGCGCCCGCGATACCGGTGGCCGACAGCGACCACGCTCCCTGCGCCGCCGACATGTGGAAGGTCTCGTTGAGGGACCCGAGCAGTGGAACGACGCTCAGCGTCTCGGTGTCGGCGGAAATCACCAGCAACGAGCCGATAGAACCGATCATGAGCGAGGCCGGGATCGGCACCGCGTTCAGACGTCGTTCGACGCTGTCACCCCGAGCAGTAAGCGATGCTTCCCCCGCCTTTGCGGAAAGCTCCGTCATGCGATGTCCTCCGTCACGCAGCAAGGGCCTGACGGCCGTTGCGGATGGATGGTGGGATAGTCCTTTGCGACCGTAATACGACCAACCGGTAGGATAAGCATCGTGACTGTAGCCACCGCCCCGGCTGAAGCGCAACGGGTCGCGCGGACTCCACCGAACGGATCGGCGGACCGGTGGCGTCGACCGGGATCCCGGGTCGGCGAGTTTCGGGGCCATCGGCTCGTTGCGTGGCCCGCAGGACATGGCCTACTCTGCCAGAATATGATTGACCAGTCGGTTTGAAATCGGTGCCGCTTCCTGACCGAATGGCAGCTGCCTGGCGCGAACAGCCCTGGGAGGGCGATGCGGGTGAAGATCATCATTGCCGGTGCCTCCATCAGCGGCATGGCCGCCAGCTGCGTACTCGGCGCCGCCGGCCATGAAGTACACGTCTACGAACGTTTGGCGGGCCGGCTGCAGGATCGCGGTGCCGGGCTCGTCGTCCACGAAAACCTGATCGCCGACGTGACCGGGCGTCCGTCCGGCGCACTCGGCGCGATGACGGTGACCGGCAGGCGGGTGACGGTGGAAACCGAGTCCGGTGCGATCTCGCGTCAGGACCACCCCGCGACGTTCGGCTCGACCACGTGGAACGGCCTGCACCGGCATCTGACGCGGAGTCAGTCCGCGCCCGTCACCTCGGGCGTGGCGGTCGCCGGGGTGTCCGACGCGGGCGACCACGTCGAGGTTCGGCTCTCCGATGGCACCACGGATTCGGCCGACGGAATGATCCTCGCGGACGGGTACGGTTCGAGACTCCGTTCGCTCGTTGACCCGCTCGCCGAACCCCCGCACTACGAAGGTCTCATCCTGCTCCGGTCAGTCATGCCGGAGAGTGCCTGCCCGCCGGAGTTCCACGCCGCCTTCTTCGACGACGCGATGCATCTGCACAACCGTCCCGGGGCCTACGGATTGATGTACACCACCCCTGGCCCCGGCGGCGTGGCCGAGCCAGGACGACGAACCGCGAACGCCGGCATGTACCTGCCGTTGACTCAGGAACTTCTCGAAACGGCGTTCATGTCCACCGACGGGACGTTACGCAACACGGTCCCGGCCGGTGCCTGGCGACCGGGCGCGGCCGAGTCCCTGACCGGCCACCTGGATGAAGACTGGGACGTGACGATCCGGCACGCGCTGCTCTGGGGACTTCGCCACGGAACGCTGATGGGTTCGGCGATTCACACCTTCCGGCCGTCAAGGATCGCGCACGGGCGGATCGCGCTCGTCGGGGACTCCGGGCACGCCACCAGTCCGATCACCGGTGCCGGCTCCGCCGCGGCCCTCAAAGACGCGCTCGCGCTCGGGGCGGCGCTGCGGACCTGCGCGAGTAGCGACGTCGGCTCGGTTTTCGATGCGTACAACCGTGAGCGGCTCGATTCGGTACAGTCCCTTGTGGACGTCGGCCGGGCGTGGAGCCGGGACTTTCTCACGGCGGGAGTCACCCCGGAGGATCCGCCGATCGTGCTGGCCAGCGCGGTCCGTCAGCCTTGAGAGCCGCCGGGGACCGAACATGCCCGAAGAGTCCGTGAAGGTGGCCTTCACAGCCTTGGAGTCCAGGGTTCCGGCAAAGTCGGTATAGAGGTCCGTGAAGGGACCCTTCACGGACTCTGAGTCTGTGAAGGGTCCCTTCACAGACCCGAAACCGGTCCGGCGCACGCCACGAGGTGGTCGCACACACCTCCGCATCGCCCACTGCCGGGCCCCCGACCAACTTTGCCGACACCCTGGCCGCAGAGTCCGTGAAGGCCACCTTCACGGCGCCGCCGGCGTCGCGTTGCCGAGCAACGCACTCGGCGCGACCAGCAGCGCCTCCGACGCGATCGCCCGGCGGCGAGCCGAACTCACACCGCCGAAGCTCTCCGTGATGGCGATCAGCCGGGCCGCGTGGTGGGCGACCTCGGACTCGTAGGTCATGCCGATTCCGCCGTGCAGCTGGACGATCTCCTCGGCCACGGCGGTCGCCACATCGGCCACGAAGACGAACGCGTCGTCGGCGGTGCCCGGCAGATCCACCTCCCCGCCGTTGTCGTGCGCCTCGATCACGGCGGTCGCCCACAACGCCATCGACCGGGCCAGCTCGACCCGTGAGTAGACGTCCACCGCGCGGTGCACGAGTGCCTGGAAGGTGGCCAGCGGAACGCCGAACTGCTTGCGTGTCTTGAGGTATTCCACGGTCATCGCGAGGCCGGCCTCCATCAAGCCGATCGCCTCGGCGGTGATCGCGACCCGTGCCCGCGAAAAGGCCGTGCGCAGAGCGGCGTCCGCGGCCCCGTCGCCGAGCCGGGCAGCGGGCGTACCGGCGAATTCGACCCGCGAGGTGTGGCCCCAGTCCGCGGCGCGGCCGTCCGCGCGGGTGATCCCGCCCGCGGTCGCCTCGACCAGGTACACCCCGGTGCGGCCGGTCTCGTCGGCCGCGGTCACGAGGAACCGATCGGCCTGATCTGCGTTACGCACCGGGGATTTCACCCCGGTGAGGGAACCATCCGCGGCGCCCGTCGTCGCCGGGGCGAGGCCCCACGGACGGCCGGGTTCGGCGTGTGCGACGGCGATCGTCGTACTGCCCGCGGCGAGCTGCGGCAACAGCTGCCCGGCCTGCTCCGCCGTGCCCAGCCCGGCGATCAGCCAGGACGGCAGGTAGACGCCGTCGAGCAGCGGCTCGGCGGCGGCGTGCTTGCCCATCGCGGCCAGGCTCGCATAGACCTCGACCGGTCCGGCGCCCGCGCCGTCGTGGTCGGCGGACACGGTCAGCCCGGTCAGGCCCAGTTCGCCGAGGGTCTGCCAGACCTGGTCGGACCAGCCCAGCTCGCTGCCGGTGGCGGCGGCGCGGCCCCCGGCCGGGTAACCGCGGCCGACCGCCTGGTCCACGGTCTCGAACAGGAGCCGCTGGTCGTCGGTGAATTCGAGGTTCATGGTCTCCGGGGCTCCTTACAGACCGAGGATCGTCTTGGCGATGACGCCGCGCTGGATTTCGTTGGAGCCGCCGAAAATCGACAGCTTGCGCAGGTTGAGGTACTGCGCCGCGGAGACCGCGGCGGCCTCGCCGGACGGCAGCGGTGCCTCCGTGTCCAGCAGCATGCCGTCCGAACCGGCGGCACGCATCCGGAGCAGGCTCAGCTCCTGCAACGCCTGCGTGCCCTCCAGTTTCAGCAGCGAGGACACCGGGCTGGCCTTGCCGTTCTCGGACGCGGCGGTCACCCGCAGCTGGGTGGCCTCCAGCGCGAGCAGGGTGGTCTTGACCCGGTGCAGCGCGGCGCGGAACTGCGGATCCTCGGCGAGCGGGCCGTCCTCGGTCGGCCGCCGGCCGGCCGCCGCGGCGAGATCGGCGTAGATCCGCTGGGAGGCACCGATCTGCGCGATGCCGTTGCGCTCGTTGCCGAGCAGGAACTTCGCGTAGCTCCAACCCTTGTTCTCCTCGCCGACCAGGTTCTCCACCGGCAGCCGGACGTCGTCGAAGAAGAACTCGTTGACCTCGGCGCTGCCGTCGATCAGCCGGATCGGGCGGCGCTCGACGCCCGGGGTGTTCAGGTCGAGCAGCAGGAAGGACAGGCCCTGCTGCTTGCGCGGGGCGCCCGGATCGGTTCGCGCGAGCACGAACATCCAGTCGCCGTACTGACCGAGCGTGGTCCAGGTCTTCTGGCCGTTGAGCACGTAGTGGTCGCCGTCGCGGCGCGCGGTGGTGCGCAGCCCGGCGAGGTCGGAACCGGCCTCCGGCTCGGAGAAGCCCTGCGACCACCAGATGTCCAGATTCGCCGTGGCGGGCAGGAACTTGCGCCGCTGCTCGTCGCTGCCGAACTCGGCGATGATCGGGCCGACCATGCTCACGTTGAACGCCAGCGGCTGCGGGATGCCCGCCCGCTGCAGTTCCGAGGAGTACAGGTGCGACTGGGTCGGCGTCCAGTCGCGGCCGCCCCATTCCTTCGGCCAGTGCGGCACGGCAAGCCCGTGCTGGTTGAGCACGCGCTGGCTGGTGACGATGTCCTCGCGGGTGGTCCGGCCCAGCGCGGAGCGCCGGCGGACGTCCTCCGGGATCTTGCCGAGGAACACCTCGCGCAGCCCGTCGCGGAACGCGCGGTCCGCGGGGGAAAGCTCCAGGTCCATCTGTTCAGGTTCCCTTCCGGCCGGCGGCACTGGGCACCTCGGGTGTCCGCCCGGGGTCTCGTGCCGATCGAGGCTTCGCCTCCGACGCTATTCAGCCTGCCAGGGCAGGGGAATGACCGAGTCCCTCAGAGCGGTATGACCACAGTGATAACACCACGCCGTGATTGAGCTCGTTCATCGTGTTACCTTGATCGCCGCTCCTGCGAGTGCTCGGCACTCTGCGAGATCGGAGTACGTCGTGAAGGCCGTTCGCTTCGGCGGGCCGGAAGTCCAGGAGATCGTCGAGCTTCCGGACCCACACGCCGAGCCTGGGCAGATCCGGATCGCCGTACGCGCGGCCGGGGTCAACCTCAGCGACTGGAAGAAGCGCTAGGGCCTGATGGCTCAGGACCTCCCGCAGACCATGGGCCACGAAGCCGCGGGCGTCGTCGACGAACTCGGCGAAGGCGTCCACGACGTGGCAGTCGGCGACCGGGTGTTCGGCTTCACCGCGGGCAGCACGGTGCTCATCAACGGCGCTTCGGGCAGTATCGGCAGCGCAGCTGTCCAGTTCGCCGTGGCACGCGGTGCTCGCGTACTCGGCACGGCGAGCGCGGCTAACCAGGACTACCTCCGCTCCCTGGGCGCAGAGCCCACCACGTACGGCGAAGGGCCTCGCGTACGCGCACTCGCGCCCGACGGCGTCGACTTCGCGCTCGACGTGGCCGGCAGCGGGATACTTCCGGAACTCATCGAGCTGGCGGGCGGACCGGCACCGGTCATCACCGTCGCGGACTTCGACGGCGCGGAGAAGTACGGAGTGCCGTTCAGCCGCGGCGACGCGGGCCGCGCCCTCCATGCGCTCGACGAGATCGGCCAACTGGTCGAGTCCGGACGCTTCGTACCCCCGGCAGTGCAGGCCTTCCCCCTGGCTGAAGTCGCCGAAGCACACCGCGTCAGCGAAGAGGGCCACGTACGCGCGAAGCTCGTCCTGGTGACCGGCGGGGCGTCTTACACGTTCGGCCCAGCACCATCCGGCGCGAAGCCGCTCTAGGCTGCATGAGGTGGAGATCCACCATCTTCGGTACTTCCTCGCGGTCGCGCGCGAGCTGAACTTCACCCGCGCGGCACGGTCGTTGCACATGTCCGTGCCGCCGCTCAGCCAGCGCATCCGGGACCTCGAACGGGAGCTGGGCGAGCCGCTGTTCGACCGGTCCACGCACCACACCCGGCTCTCCGCGGCCGGCGAGGCGCTGCTGCCGCTCGCCGAGTCGGTCGTTTCCGGGTTCGACGCGATTCCCGAGCGCATCCAGTCCCGGGACCGGCGCACGGACGTGCGGCTGGCGGTGCCCGACGTGCTCAACCCCGCACACCGCCGCCGGCTCAGCGATTCGCTTCGATCCATGCGGGAGGGCTACCGGTTCAGCCTGCGCCAGATGCCGTCGCTGAACATGGAATCCGCGCTGCTGGCCAACTCCCTCGACCTGGCGATCTCGCACCTGGGCACCACCGACGACCGGCTGTCCACCATCGTGCTCTATCGCGAGCCGCTCGGCGCGGTGGTGGACACCTCCCTGTTCCCCGGCCGGACCTCGCTGACCCTCGCCGACCTGCGTGGCTTCCAGTATCTGCAGGGTCCGCGCCACTGGGACCTCGGCGAGCGGCGGGCCGAACAGCTGGCCGCCCGTGGCGTGCAGGTCGACCCGGACGCGCAGTTCTCCGATCTCAGCGGCCTGCTGATCTTCCTGCGCAGCACGAAGAGCTTCGCACTGGCGCCGCTCGAATCGAACACCGCGCTCGCGCTCGATCCGGCCGAATGCGCGGTGCTGCCGGTCGAGGACCTCGCCGCGACGCTGACCACCTTCCTGCTCCGCCGCACCGCGCAGTCCGCGATGGACCCGGTGGTGGAGGTCCTCCGGCACGCCCGCTGACGTCCCCGATCGGGTCTTTACATCTGACCCTCCCTTGTCAACGTGGCTGTACATCGCTTACCGTTCTGTAAAGCCAGCCGACGGAGGAGGGCGCGATGACTGGCACGGTGCCCCTCGGCTCGACCGAGCAGTGGACCGACCGCAAGCGGTACCTGTGGCTGATCGGGCTCGTGGTCCCGTCGCTGGCGTTCCTCGCCCTCGGCCTGCACGCGGCCACCGGCTGGGGCGTGTGGTTCTGGATCGGGCCGATCGTGATCCTGATCGTGGTGCCCGCCATCGACCTGCTCGCCGGGCTGGACCGGAGCAACCCGCCGGACGACGTCATCGAGGCACTGGAGCAGGACCGCTACTACCGGTGGATCACCTACCTGTTCCTGCCCATCCAGTACCTCGGGTTCGGCTTCGCCTGCTGGCTGATCGTCCACGGCGGACTGTCCGTTATGGACAAGATCGGGCTGGCCGTCTCGATCGGCTTCATCGGCGGGATCGGCATCAACACCGCGCACGAACTGGGGCACAAGAAGGAAAGTCACGAGCGCTGGCTGTCCAAGATCGCACTGGCGCAGAGCTTCTACGGGCACTTCTACATCGAACACAACCGCGGCCACCACGTTCGCGTGGCCACCCCGGAAGATCCGGCCAGCAGCCGCGTCGGCGAGAGCTTCTACCGGTTCTGGCCGCGCACCGTCTTCGGCTCGCTGAAGTCGGCGTGGCGGCTGGAGCGCAAGCGTTACGCGCGGCGCAGCCGGCATCCGTACCGGATCGGCAACGACGTGCTCAACGCGTGGCTGATGTCGGCGGTGCTGTGGGCGGCCTTGATCGCCTGGCTGGGCATCGGCATCCTGCCGTACCTGCTGATCCAGGCCGTGGTCGGGTTTTCCTTGCTGGAAGTCGTGAACTACATGGAGCACTACGGGATGCTCCGGCAGCGGGTCCGACAAGAAGGCCGGCGCCGGTACGAGCGAGTGAATCCCAGCCACAGCTGGAATTCGAACAACATCGCCACGAACGTGCTGCTGTACCACCTGCAGCGGCACAGCGATCACCACGCCAATCCGACCCGGCGTTACCAGACCTTGCGTGATTTCGCCGAATCCCCGGTACTGCCCACCGGCTACGCCGGAATGATCGTGCTCGCACTGATTCCCCCGCTGTGGCGCCGCGTGATGGACCCGAGGGTCCGCGCGCATTTCGACGGAGATCTCAGCCGGGCCAACATCCAACCGGGCAAGCGGGAAAAGATCCTTGCCCGGCAAGGAGCCTCCGTCGTTGAACCGCTCGCTGAACTGTCCGATGTGCACGGTGATGCGGCCGAAGGCGGGATGTGCCCCGGATGCGGCTACGTCTACGACGAGCACCGCGGTGACCCGCGCGAGGGGTTCCCCGCGGGCACGCCGTGGTCGGCGATCCCGGACTCGTGGTGCTGTCCCGACTGCGGCGTCAGGGAAAAGGTGGATTTCGTGGCGCCCGGCAGGATGCGTGCGTGAGACTCACCGCCGTGAAGGGTCCCTTCACGGACCCTGGGGCTGTGAAGGGTCCCTTCACAGCCTCCGTGGCAGCTAAGGTGAGCGCATGAGCGTGCTCCCGGTGCCGTCGGCCGAAGGCGGCCGGTACCGGCTGCCGATCATCACCGCGGCGATCGAGCTGACCGCCCGTTCGGGCTGGTCGGCGGTGACCATGGCGCGCCTGGCCGAGCTGGCCGGGGTCAGCAGGCAGACGGTGTACAACGAGATCGGCTCGAAACCCGCGCTGGCCGAGGCGATGGTCGCGCACGAGCTGAGCCGGTTCCTCGCCGTCGTCGGCGCCGCCTTCGACCGGTACCCGGACGATCTCGTGGCCGCGATCCGCGAGGCCGTCCGCGCCGTCCTCGAACTGGCCGACGACAACGTCCTGCTCCGGGCGATCGCCTCGGCCACGCACGGCACGGGCACCGAGTTCCTGCCCCTGCTGACCACCCGCGCCGGCACCCTGCTCACCGAGGCGAAAGCCGTGCTGACCGAACGCGTCCGCGGCTACGCGCCGCCGCTGACCGGCGAGCGGCTCACCGCGGTGATCGACGTGGTGATCCGGACCGTGCTCAGTCACGTGATGCAGCCGTCGGACACCCCCGCCCGCACCGCGGACGCGCTGGCCTGGCTGGCCGCACGGCTGCTGGACGCCGGCGCTTGACAAATAGAGTTGTCAATGCGAGGTTCGAGCCATGGCCGACCTCGTACCGTTCCTGATGTTCCAGAAGCGCGACGCCGCCGAAGCGATGGAGTTCTACACCTCGCTGCTGCCCGGTGACACGGTGCTGTCCGACCAGCGCTACGGCGCGGACGGCCCCGGCCCGGAGGGCACGATCGTGATGGCGGAGTTCACTGTGGCCGGTCAGCGCGTGCGCTGCAGCGACAGCTTCGTTCAGCACCAGTTCGATTTCACCCCGTCCGCCTCCCTGTTCGTCACCCTCGACAGCAAGGAAGACCTCGAACGGGTCTTCGAAGCCATCTCCGACGGCGGCGGCGCGCTGATGCCGCTGGACGACTACGGGTTCGGCCCGTTCGGCTGGGTGAACGACCGCTGGGGAGTGTCCTGGCAGCTGAGCGCGCCGGCCCCGAAGTGAGCGAGCTATTCGTCCGCTGAGGACTCGCGCCGGGCCTTCGCCCGGCGCTTGCCCTCGTGCATGGCCGCCACCCTGGCCACCGGAATGGTGTACCCCTCGGCCACCAGATCCGCCGGAAGCTGTTGCGGGGCAGGAAGTTCCTCCGCCCACGGGTCGGTGTCGCCAAGGAGCCCGGGCGCTGTGCGCACGGTGAAGTCCGTGGGCATCACGGCGTCCGCGTCAGCCCAGCGAACCGGGAACGAAACCGGTGCGCCGGGCCGGATCCGGGGACTGTACACCGCGGCCACGGTGGCGCCGCCCGCCCTGGTCGAGTCCAGGAACACCTTGCCGTGCCGGTCTTCCCGGATGAACGCCGTGGTCGCCAGATCCGGATCGAGCCGCTCCGCACGAACCCCGACCGCCCGGGTGGCCGCGGCGACATCCACAAAGGACTGACCCGCCGCCAGTGGCACGAACACGTGTACGCCCTTGGCACCGCTGGTTTTCAGCGCACCGGACAGCCCCACGTCGGCCAATGCCTGGCGGACCAGCCGGGCAGCCGCCACCGCGACGCCGAAGGGCGCGCCCTCCGGCGGATCGAGATCCATGATCAGCTCGGCCGGACCGTCCTGCCCCACACGGGTGAGGGCCGGATGCAGTTCCACCGCCCGCTGGTTGCCGAACCACAACAGGGTGCGCCGATCGTTGCACAGCCCATACGTGACCGTGCGGCGCGAGCTTTCCGCCCACATCCGCGTGCGCGGCACCCATTCCGGGGTGTACTTCGGCAGGTTCTTCTGCATGAACGCTTCCTGCCCGCGCAGCACCCGCATCACCGAGAGCGGCCGATCGGCCAGCGCCGGCAGCACCCGGTCGGCCACCGCGTCGAGGTAGTCCACGAGGTCGCGTTTGGACACCCCCGCCCCGGAGAACAGCTCCTGGTCGAGATGGGTAAGCCGGACGCCGTGCCGTTCCTCGTCGGACGCGCTCATCCCGCCAGCCTTGCCGACGGGGTGCATTCCGGTCAACCACCGAGCGCTTCGCGGGCGAACTCGATCAACGCCCGCGCGGCCGGTCCGGACGGCCCGGCGGCCCGCCAGGCCAGGGCGAGCTGTCCACGTAGCGACGGGCGCAGCGGGAGCCGGTGCAGCTCGGTGGCGTAGTAGCGGGCCAGCGAGTCCGGGACCATGGCCACGCCGAGGTCCCGGATCGCCAGCTGTGCCAGCACGTTCGGATCGCTGGCCTCGATCGCGACCCGTGGACGCTGGCCCGCCGCCGCGAACGCGCGGTCCAGCACCCCGCGTAAGCCGGTACCCGGCGGCAGGCAGATGAGCGGCCGTCCGGCGAGTTCGGTCAGCGTCACGCTGGTCCGCTCGGCGAAGATGTCCCCCAGCCCGGTCACCGCGACGATTTCCTCGTCGAGCAGTACTTGGGTGACAAGCCCGGCGGGCACACCGTCGGCGAGACCGATGACCGCGACGTCCAGCCGTCCTTCCCGCAACGCCTCGACCATCACGTCGGAATTGGCCTCCCCCAAGGTGATCTCCACCCCGGGGTGGCGCTCGGCGAAGCCGGCGAGGAACTCCGGCAGCGCGACCGGCCCGGCCGAGGTGACCATGCCCATCGTCACCTGCCCGCGGACCAGTCCACGATGCTCCGAAACCGTCTCGCGGACCGCTTCCACCGCGGCGAGCGCGGCACGGGCGTGCGGAAGCACCGCGGCGCCGACGCCGGTGAGCCGCACGGCACGCCCGGACCGATCGAACAGCGGCTGCCCCAGTTCCCGCTCCAGCCGCCGGATCTGGGCGCTGACCCCCGGCTGCGCGACGTGCATCCGCTCGGCGGCGCGCGTGAAATTGGCTTCCTCGGCGACCGCGACGAAATAGGCCAGCTGATGCAGCTCCATAACCAGTGATTCTAGTTCAGGGAATCAGTATCTCTTGGACTTCTCACCGGGGTACGCCCAGTCTTGCGGTATGCAGACTCTCACCCCTGACCAGCCGGGTTACCGCGAAGAGATCGCCGGGTTCCAGACCGGCGTGCCGTCCACACCGGCACTGGTCGTGGCCGCGACCGGCGCCGACGACGTGGCCGAAGCCGTCCGTCACGCCGCGGCGCACGGCTTGCCGGTGTCCGTGCAGGCGACCGGCCACGGCCTGCGCGCCCCGGCCGAAGGCGTGCTCATCTCGACCCGGCGGATGGCCGACGTATCGATCGACCCGGGCCGCGCGCTCGCCCGAGTCGGCGCCGGTGCCACCTGGGGCACGGTGCTCGCCGCAGCCGCCGAACACGGTCTCGCGCCGCTCAGCGGTTCAGCGCCCGGCGTTGGCGTCACCGGGTACACCCTCGGCGGCGGTTTCGGCCTGCTCGGCCGCCGGTTCGGCCGTGCCGCCGACCATGTCCGCTCCGCCGATGTGGTGCTCCCCGACGGCACCGCCGGCCGCGGCCCGCTCGAAGCGGGCATCGTCACGGCGCTGGAGTTCGACCTCTTCCCCGTCCGCACGATCTACGGCGGCGGTCTCTACTTCGGTCCCGCACAGCTCGCCGACGTGCTGCGCAGCTGGCGCGACTGGACCGCCGACCTGCCCGATACTCTCGGCACCTCGCTCGCGCTGATCCCGTATCCGGATCTGCCGATGGTGCCGGACCCGTTGCGCGGCAAGCACATCGCCCATGTCCGCGTTGCCTTCACCGGTTCCGGGGCCGAAGGCGACCGGCTGGTCGCACCGCTGCGTGCGCTCGGTCCGCTGCGCGACACGTTGACCACCATGCCGTTCGCCGAGTCCGGCACGATCGCCGCCGAACCCCCGCACCCGCACGCCTACCTCGGAGACAACCGGGTGCTGCCCGCCCTCCCCGACGACGTGCTCACCACCGTGCTCGACCAGGCAGGCCCGGACGCACCCGTGCCCACCGTGCTGATCATCGACCTTCTCGGCGGCGCATACCGCGACACGAACGTCCCGGACTTCACCCCGGATTCGCGCTACACAGTGCGCGCGCTGTCCGTGATCGATCCGGACCCGGACACGGTGAAAGCCGCACACGCGAAGCTGTTCGCCCCGCTCACCCCGTCCGCAACCGGGCGGCTGCGCAGCTTCGTCTACGGCCAACCACTCGATTAGCCTCACGCCACGACTCCGGCGGTGCCGTGAAGGGCACCTTCACGGACTCTGAGTCCAGGGTTCCGGCAAAGTCGGTGTAGAGGTCCGTGAAGGGTCCCTTCACGGACTCTGAGTCTGTGAAGGGTCCCTTCACAGACCCGAAACCGGTCCGGCGCACGCCACGAGGTGGTCGCACACACCTCCGCATCGCCCACTGCCGGGTCCCCGACCAACTTTGCCGACACCCTGGCCCCCGAGTCCGTGAAGGGCACCTTCACGGACTTCAGGCGGGCGGGATCGGCGCCGGCCGGGCTCAGCGCTCCAGCACGATGACGGGGATGACCCGAGTCGTCTTCTCCTGATAGTCGGCGAAACCGGGCATCTCCGCGGACATCGCGGCGAACAGCCGGTCGCGCTCGGCGCGGTCTTCGACGATCTTCGCGGTCACCGGGAACTCCTCGGTGCCGACCTCGACCGTCGTCCTCGGGTGCGCGCGCAGATTGTGGTACCAGTCCGGATTCGTGTCAGCTCCCTGTTTCGACGCGATGATCACCAGCCGGTCACCATCGGTGGTGTAGGCCAGCGGGGAGACGCGCTTCTGGCCGCTTTTCGCACCGATGTGGGTGAGCAGTAGTAGCTTGCCGCCTTCGAACGGGCCGCCCACTTTACCCCCGTTCGCACGGAATTCCTCGATGATCTTCTGGTTCCAGTCCGCCATTTCGGTCTCCTCAGCTCGTGCCGATACCAACAGTGAACGCCGCGTGGCTGTTCCACGCTCAGCCAAGCCAGCTCGCCGGCGGACCCTCGCACCGATCGGGCCACGGCACGTCGTGCTGAAACCACCATGCCTGGCAGACCCGGCCGTCCGGCAGCGTGTACCGCGGCGGTCCGGACACCCGGCGCAGCCCGGCCGCCGCCAGCGAACGGCCGCTGGCCACGTTGCCGACCTCGGCGCCCGCACGCACCCTGGCCAGCCCGAGGTGCCCGTGCGCGAGCACCAGCCCGGCGGCGAACAGCTCGCGGCCGAACCCGCGGCCGCGGTAGCCGGGGGCGAGGTAGCCACCGGTCTCGGGGCCGCCGTCCTCACCCGCGTGCACGCTCACCAGCCCGGCGCAGCGGCCGGCGGCGAGGTCGATCGCGACCACGTCGACCGAATGCGGATCCGGTGTCGTCCACTCCGGCCCGGTGCCGGGGACCACTCGCATCGCCTCGGCGCGCATCGGCTCGGCGACCACGGAGCCGGGCAGCCAGCCGAGCCATCGCTGCGCCGCCGGATCACTGCCGCCCGCCACCGCGGCGGCGTACTCCCAGGCCGTCGGCGTCCGGAAGAGGAACCGGCCGTGGGCGAACGCATGGCCCCGGCGGTCGCAGCTGCGCTTGGCCATCAGCCTGCCGCGCCGGGTCAACCGGCTCAGCAGGGGTTGGGCGGACATGTCGACCATTGCGGCGGAAATGCTACTCGCCGGCCCACAGCCGTGAAGGGACCCTTCACAGACTCAGAGTCCGTGAAGGGTCCCTTCACGGACCCGAAACCGGTCCGGCGCACGCCACGAGGTGGTCGCACACACACCTCCGCATCGCCCGCTGCCGGGCCCCCGACCAACTTTGCCGGGGCCCTGGACCCTGAGTCCGTGAAGGTGCCCTTCACGGCACCGCGGCCGAAGCGAAGGTTCCGCGCGTGGGTCAGTGCGGCGCGGCCTCGTTGATCAGCAGCAGTTCCGGGGCGGTCCTGGTCGGCGAGAACGCGATCACCTCGTACTGCGCGAGTCCCCGCACGGCGAGCGGGTCGGTGGCGAGGATCGCATCCAGCCTCGCGCGGTCCATCGGGCGGACGATGATCACCCCGCCGACGCGGGGCCGCTGCGCGCCGGAGGCCAGGAAGTGTCCCTGGTCGTACTGCTCTCCCAGCCATTTATGGTGTTCCGGCAGCGCACCGTCGATCTCCTCGGACGGCGCGGTGTAGCTGAGCAAGACGACATACATGGGTTCGACGGTAGCCCCCTCGTCCGCGGTCCGGCAGGGATCTCGTGGGCTATATTCGGGGCATGCGCGCTTCGAGCACCCAGTGGTGGCCGCCCCACGGCGGCCCCGAAGCTCTGCGCTGATCAAGCAAAGGCCGCCCCGGTGGGCGGCCTTCTCCATGTCCGTCTCCCGGGTGCACGACCGAAACCGGGAGAGGAAACCCATGGTCCAGCTGTCCGGCATCACCCCGTCCGGCCACGTCCAGCTCGGCAACCACCTCGGCGCCACCCGGCGCTGGGCGGCCGAGGGCGGGCCGCAGGACCTGTACTTCGTGTCCGATCTGCACGCGATGACCACCGCGCACAACCCGGCGAAGCTGCGTTCCCTGGCCACCGAGCAGCTCGCCGTGCTGGTGGCCACCGGGATCGAGCCGGAACGCGTGTTCGTGCAGTCCGATCTCGCCCGTGCGCTGGGTGCGCTGACCTGGGTGCTCGAATGCACCTGCGCGTACGGCGAGGCGGCCAGGATGATCCAGTTCAAGGAGAAGTCGAAGGGACAGGCCGGGGTCCGGCTGAGCCTGCTGACCTACCCGGTGCTGATGGCGGCGGACATCCTGCTGCAGGGCGCGGACGAGGTGCCGGTCGGCGAGGACCAGCGCCAGCACGTGGAGCTGGCCCGCACGCTGGCTCGGCGGTTCAACTCCACGTACGGCGAGGTGTTCACCGTGCCCGAGGCGGTGCTGCCGCCCACCGGCGCGCGGGTGAAGGACCTGGCCGAGCCGACGCGCAAGATGTCGAAGTCCGCCAGGGACGAGGCCGGTGTGGTGTTCGTGCTCGACGACCCGGACCAGGTGCGCCGCAAGATCCGCCGGGCACGCACGGACGGCGGTTCGGTACCCGCCTACGCCCCCGAGACCCGCCCGGGAATCGCCAACCTGCTCGACATCCTCGCCGCGTGCACCGGCGGTGATCCGGCCGCGCTGGCCGAGCAGTACCCGTCCTACGGGGTGCTGAAGGACGCCGTGGCGGACGCGGTGATCGAGGAGCTGCGCCCGGTGCGGGAAGGCACCCGCGCACTGCTCGACGACGTCGCCGAGCTGGAGCGGGTGCGCAAGGCCGGCGCCAAGCGTGCGGCGGACCGTGGCGAGCATCGGGTTTCTGCGGCGCTGCGGCTTATCGGTGGGGTGTGAGCCGCTTGTTTCGGCGGTGGCGTTCTTGCCCCTGTGTCGGCGGTCGAAGGGCGCGTCAGGCCAGCAACCCGTGCAACGCGGGGAGCAGGTCCCGGTCGGCGGGGAGCCAATCGATGTCGTCCAGCTCGTCCGGCCCGACCCAGCGCAACGCCGTGTGCTCGACGGCGCGCGGCTCGGCACCCGGCGAGATCAGCTCGGCGGCATAGACCCGCAGCACTTTCCCGCCGGGCAGCGGCACTTCCGGCCCGACCCGGGCACCGACGGTCACCACCACGTCGAGTTCCTCCTGGCACTCCCGCGCCAGCGCGAACGCCTCGGTCTCCCCGGCCTCGACCCGGCCCCCTGGCAGCTCCCACTGCCCCGCGTGGTGCGGTGGCCAGGCCCGTTGCTGGGCGAGCAGTTTGCCTTCGCGCACCAGCGCGGCCCCGACGATGACCCCGTCCATCCGCCCAGTCTCCCGCACGGTGGATGCCCCACCCCGGCCGCCCACCCCACGCTCGGCCGCTCGCGGCATCGTTAGGGCTGTGAAGGGTCCCTTCACAGCCTTGAGGTCCGTGAAGGGTCCCTTCACAGCCGCCGCGCCCGACCCATCACTGGCCGATGGCTCGCCAGGTGATCTCGAACCGGGCCCCGCCGTCCGGGGACTCCGTGACCCGGGCCCGGCCCCCGCGCCGCCGGACCGCCTCGGCGACCATCGCCAGCCCCAGCCCGGTGCCGCCGGAGCTGCGCGCCCGATCGTCGGCCGCCCGATAGAACCGGTCGAACACCTTCCCCCGGTGCTCCGGCGCGACGCCCGGCCCGTCGTCGTCCACCACGACCCGCACGCTGGAGCGGGAAGCCAGCACGGACACCACGATCTGCCCCGCCGCGTACCGGCAAGCGTTGCGCAGCAGGTTGTCCAGCACCAGTTCGACCTCCTGGTGCGAGGCAAAAGCCCAGGCCTGCGCCACGGCGGTACTCACCCGGGTCTGCGGCGCACCGGCGGGCAACCTGCCGACCGCGGCACGCACCTCCGAGACCATCTCGACCGGTTCCGCGGGCGGCACCTCGCCGGCGTCCGAGCGGGCGAGGGTGAGCAAACCGTCCAGTAGCGCGGAAAGCCGTTCGGCCTCGGTGAGGATGTCCGACAGCGTTTCCTGCGCCAGCTCCGGATCCGGGTTCGTCACGGCCACTTCGGCCTGCACCCGGATCGAGGCGACCGGCGAGCGCAGCTCGTGCGCCGCGTCCCCGGTGAACCGGCGCAACCGCGCGCTCACCTCCTCCTGCCGGGCGAGCAGCGCGTTGAACTCGTCGGCCAGCGCACGCATCTCGTCCTGCGATTTCGGTACCGGCAGCCGGGAACCCGACGGCAGGGCGCGCACCAGCCCGCGCATCCGGGCCACCGGCCGCAACGCGCGTCCTACCACCAGCCACGTCGCAAGCCCCGCCACCACGGTGCCGAGCACTGCGACGAGCACCAGCCACACCCCGCCGTAGTGCACCGTCGCGGCGAACCCGACCAGCCCGGCGCCGGCGACCACGAGCCGCTGGCTGCCGTCCGGCGCGCTCACCACCTGGCCCTGCCAGCGGGAACTGCCGTGCTGCACTGACGCGCCCGCCTTGAGCTGCGCGACCTCCGGACCGGTCAGCTCCGGGCGCGGCTGCCCGTCGACCGGACCGCCCGCGATGTCGAGCACTCGCAAGGTCACCGGGCCGGTGGAAGCGAGCGGGCGGCCGGCGGTGACCTCCGCGGTGGCTGGGCCGATTGCTTCGGCCAGTTCGTGGTCGACCGAGCCGGTCAGCAACGACTGCAGCTGCCCGGCGGCCAGCGTGGCGAGACCCAGCAAGCCGACCAGGGTGAGCACGGTTGCCAGCACGGTGATCCGCACGCGCAGCGAACGAGCGTGCCACCAGCCGATCACTTGACCTCGTCCGGCTGCGGGTCCGAGGCGAGGTAGCCGTGCCCACGCACCGTACGCAGCAGCGAACCGGCGCCGACCCCGTCGAGTTTGCGCCGCACGTACCCCACGTACACCTCGACGAGGTTGCGCGTGACCGACTGCTCCTCTCCCCACACCGCACGCAACAGCTCGTCCTTCGTCACCACGGTGCCGGACCGGCCGACGAGGACCTCCAGCAACGCGAACTCGCGCGGGCTGAGCGGGACCTCCTGGCCGTCCCAGCGCACCTGTCGCAGCGCGCGATCCACTTCCAGCGCACCGAGTTTCAGCATCCCGCGGGACGCCTCCGGCCCGGCGCGGCGCAACACCGCCCGCAGCTGCGCGACCAGCACGACGAACGAGAACGGCTTCACGAGGTACCCATCGGCACCGAGGTCGAGACCGTCGGCCTGGTCGATTTCACCGTCCTTTGCGGACACAAGCAGTACCGGCGTGCTGACGCCCTCCGCGCGCAGCCGTTCCAGCACCCGGTACCCGGACAACCCGGGCAGCATGATGTCCAGCAGCACGACGTCGAACGACCCGGTGCGGGCGAGCTGCAGCCCGCTGGGCCCGTCCGCGGCGGTGACCACGTCCATGTCCTCCGCACGCAGGCCGCGTTGCAGTGCTTTGCGCACGCCCGGCTCGTCGTCGACCACCAGCACCCGAGGTTTCACGGACTTCATCATGACCGGTTTGCGCAGCTGACGCCTGCGTTCTCAGCGCGATCTCAGCCTCGGGGCCGGACCATTCAGGGGTATCTCAGCCTTGAGAAGGCAGCGTCTGCGCCGGGAGCCGAGCACAATCGGGCTCGGGAACACAGGGAGAGACGACATGGATCCGAAGAAGAAGGCCATCACTGCGGCCGTCGTCGGCACCGCCCTCGGTGTCGGCGGGCTGGTTGTGGTCGCGATGCCGGCCTCCGCCGGGGCTGCCCCCCAGCTGCCGCAGGTCAGCGCGGAGGACCTCGTACAGTCGGTGATGACGGCGAAACCCGGCCCGTTCGACGGCACGGTGCAGGTCAGCAACGACCTCGGCCTGCCGCAGGTGGGCAACGCGATCCCCGGCGCGGCGATGCTGAACGTCGATTCGGCGCACGTGTTCAGCGACGGCGCGGGCAAGGCGAAGGTCTCGCTCGCCCGGGGCACCTCGCAGGAGACGTTCATCCACAACGGCAACACCATCTGGGACTACAAGTCGCAGGACAACACCGCGACGAAGACGACCATCCCGGCCGGCGTGGCGACCGGGCAGCACGGCATGGGCGAGGACAAGGCGGCCGACCCGGCCACCGCGGCCAAGGACCTGCTTGCGAAGGTCAAGGAGACCAGCACCGTGGCCGTCGACGGCACGGCCAACGTCGCCAACCGGCCGGCGTACGAGCTGGTGCTCACTCCGAAGCCGTCCGAGCGCACCCTGCTGCGTGAGATCCGCGTCGCGGTCGACTCTCAGACCCGGATGCCGCTGCGTGTCTCCGTGATGGGCAACGGAACCACTTCGCCAGTGCTGCAGCTGGCGTTCGACCAGATCGAGTTCGCACCGCAGTCGGCCGACCTGTTCACCTTCACCCCGCCCAAGGGCGCGAAGGTGACCGAGAAGACCCCGAAGGCGGACGACAAGGCGAAGTCGACGGCCGACCAGGCGAAGCAGGACACGAAGGTCGTCGGCAACGGCTGGGACACCGTGGTCGTCGGCAAGCTGCCGGCCGAAGCGCTGCAGCAGAAGCAGGGCCAGAACGGCGAGAAGGGCAACGTGGACCCGCAGAAGCTGCTGGACCGTTTCACCAAGCCGGTGAGCGGCACCTGGGGCAGCGGCCATCTGCTCACCACCAAGGTCGGCACGGCCGTGCTGACCGATGACGGCCGCTTCGCCGCCGGTGCGGTGCCGGAGCAGGTCCTGTTCGAAGCGCTGGGCAGCAAGTGACCAGCACGACGATCGAAACCGGGGCGGGCATCTCGGACGAGATGCCCGCCCCGGCGGTCCCGCCGGCCGCCCGCACCCGCGGCCTGCGCAAGGTCTACCGGAGCACGGTCGCGGTGGACCACGTGGACCTGGACGTGCCCGAGGGTGCGGTGCTCGGCATGCTCGGCCCGAACGGTTCCGGCAAGACCACCACGATCCGGATGCTGCTCGGGCTGGTACGGCCGACCGAGGGCGAGGTCGAGCTGCTCGGCAAGCGGATGCCGGATGAGTCCGCGCACGCGCTGCCGGACGTCGGCGCACTGGTCGAAGGGCCGGGCTTCCACCCGTTCCTGTCCGGCCGGGAGAACCTGCTGCGGTTCGCCGCGGCGGAACCACGGCTGGCCGCGAAGGCCATTCCGTCCGCGGTGGACGCGGCGCTGGAGCGGGTCGGCCTGACCGTGGCCGCCCGGCGCCGGTACAAGGGCTACTCGCTCGGCATGAAGCAGCGGCTCGGCCTGGCCGGCGCGCTGCTGGTGCCCCGCCGGATGGTCGTGCTCGACGAGCCCACGAACGGTCTCGATCCGGCGGGTACCAGGGAGATCCGCCGGATCATCGCCGAACTGCATGCGGACGGCGTGACCGTGGTGGTGTCCTCGCACCTGCTGGCCGAGGTCGAGGCGACCTGCACGCACGTGGCGGTGCTGCAGTCGGGCACCGTGGTCGCCCAGGGCGAGCTGGCCGAGCTGCTGGAATCCGGGAACGCGGCGCTGCTGGTCCGTACCCCGGACGCCGAGCGGGCGCTGGAAACCTTGCGGGAGAACCGGATCGGCGCGCGGCTGACCCCGGACGGCGTGCGCGCCGACCTCACCGCAACGCCCGCGCCACGCGTGCTGCAGGTGCTCGTGCAGGGCGACATCGAGGTGCACGAGGCGACCCGGGCACGCACCGGGCTGGAGGATCTGTTCGCACGGCTCACCGAAGGGGAATCGGAAGCCGGCGAAGACGAGGGGGCTGCATGACACCCGCAACGCTCACCGCGCCGGTAAGCCGGACCGGACACGACGCCGTGCCACTGGCCCGGCTGGTCGCCGCGGAGCTGCGCTGGATCTTCCGGCGGCCGCGCACGCTGGCGGTACTCGGCTTGCTGGCGCTGGTACCGATCGTGATCGGCGTGGGCCTGACGCTGGTCGGGCAGAACGCGTCCGGCAACGGCGGCGGCGACCAGGAGGGCGCGCTGATCTCGGCGGCGGTCAACAACGCGTTCGTCCTGCCCATCGCAGCGATGGTGATGACGCTGACCTTGCTGCTGCCGCTGGCCTCGGCGATGGCGGGCGCGGACGCGATCGCCGGCGAGGCGGCGCACGGCACCCTGCGTGGCTGGCTCATCGCGCCGGTGAGCCGGGGCAGGCTGCTGACGGTCAAGGCCATCGGTGTGGGGGTCGTGACGCTGGTCGCGGTGCTCGGGATGTGCGTGACCGGGGTGGTCACCGGGCTGATCCTGAACGGCACGGACTCGCTGTTCACGTTGTCCGGCACCACGTTGTCCCTCGGCGGGGCGCTGGTCCGGATCCTGCTCGTGGCGGGCTGGATCGTGCTGCAGATGTGGGCGGTCGGCGCGGTCGCGCTGGCCGTGTCCAGCTGGACCGAGCACCCGATGCTGGTGGTCGCCTCGGTGCTGGCGGGCAACATCGTGTTCACCATCCTCGGGCTCCTGTCCTCTTTGGACTGGCTACACCCGTTCCTGCTCACCAACAACTGGGCCATGGCGCCGGCCGAGGTGCTGCAGGACCCGATGTCCTCGACCCTGCTCGGCGAAGGTGCCCTGCGCGCCGCTTGCTACCTCGTCGTCGGCCTGTCGATCGCCTACGGCCGACTGTCGACCCGAGATGGCTGAAAGCTGTGAAGGGTCCCTTCACGGACTCTGCGTCCGTGAAGGGTCCCTTCACAGCCCTACTACCGTGATCCCGTCGGGATCGATGGTGAGGTGGACGGGGTCGCCCGCGCGCAGGTCCGCCGAGGCCGGCGCGATAGCGTCCACTGTGGACTCAGCAAGCCGCACGACGAGGCGTACGTGATCACGCCGGTGCACGGCGGCAGTGACCTCGCCGAACACCCCCGAGGCCGCCACCCGCAGGCCGTGCGGGCGTAGTCCCAGCCGGACCGGACCGTCCGGAGCGTCGGGTACGGCGACGGCGCCCAGTTCTGTGCGCACCACGCCCGACTCCGCGGTACCGGACAGGAACGTGCTGACGCCGAGGAATCGGGCGACCACCTCGTCGGCTGGACGCCGCCACACCGAGCCGACCGCGCCTTCCTGGCGGATCTCTCCGGAGTCGAGCACCGCCACCCGGTCGGCGAGGGTGAACGCCTCCTCCTGATCGTGCGTGACCAGCAGCGCGGTGATCTTGCTGCGCCGTAGCAACTCCGCCAGGTCGATCGCCAGCTGTTCGCGCAGCCCGGCGTCGAGCCCGGACAGCGGCTCGTCGAGCAGCAGCAACCGGGGCTCCGGCGCCAGCGCGCGGGCCAGCGCGACCCGCTGGGCCTGGCCGCCGGACAGCTCGGTCACCCGCCGCCGTTCGAAGCCTGCCAGCCCGACCAGGTCCAGCAGCTCGGCGACCCGCTTCGCGTGCTGCGCCCGCGGTACTGCGTGCATACGCAGCCCGAACGCGATGTTCGCGGCGACGTCACGGTGCGGGAACAGCTGGCCGTCCTGGAAGACCAGGCCGAAACCCCGCTTGTGCACCGGGACCGCGGCCAGATCGGCGCCGTCCCAGGAGACCGTGCCGACGGACATCGGTTCCAGACCGGTGATCGCGCGCAGCAGCGTCGACTTTCCCGAGCCGGACGGCCCGAGCAACGCGAGCACCTCACCGTCGGCGAGGTCGAGCCGGGCGTCCCGCACCGCGGTGAAAGATCCATAGTGGACAGTCACGTCCCGTACCGACAGCGCCATCAGAACTCCCCTGCCGAACCGAACCGGTCGATCAGCACGACGGCCGCGACCGTCACCAGCATCAGCAACGCGCACGCGGCGTAAGCCATCTGGTTGTTCAGCTCCCCCGGCCTGCCCATCAGCGTGGCGACCGCCACCGGCAAGGTCGGCGCGTCCGGACGGGCGAGGAAGCTCGTCGCCCCGAACTCGCCGAGCGCGACCACGAAACCGAAACCGGCCGCGGCCACCAGCGACCGCGCGGCCAGCGGCAGATCGACCTCCCGCCACACCCGCAGCGGGCTGGCACCGAGGGTCGCCGCGGCCTGACGCAGCCGTTCGTCGATAGCCCGCAGCACCGGCAGGATCATCCGCACCACCAGCGGAATGATCACCAGCGCCTGGGCCAGCGGCACGAGCATCGGCGACGTCCGCAGGTCGCCGGGCAGCGCGTCGAGCGTCACCAGGTAACCGAATCCGACGGTCACCGCGGAAACCCCCAGCGGCAGCATCAACGCGGCGTCCATCGTCTCCCCGACGCCGCGCGCGAGCCGTCCGGGCGAACGGCGCAGAACGACCAGCACCACGCTCGCGATCACCCCGATGGCCATCGCGAGGAGGGTCGCGTCGGTCGCCGCCGCGAGCGAGTTCTGCGCGGCGACCCACCCCGTCACCTGCAGCGCGCCGTTCGCTCCAGTACCCGCCAGCGCGCGGTACCCGGCGAAGCTCCAACCGTCCGGTGTGGAGACGGACTCGACGAGCAGCGCGACGATCGGCGTCAGCAGCAGCCCGAGCACCACCATCGCGGCCGTGACCACGTACCACTGCCCACCTTGCGGCCTTCGGGCAGTGACCTGCGCCGCGCGCAGCCGTACGGCGCTCTCTCGGCGCCGCCGCGCCATGGCACCGAGCGCGAGGGCCGCGACCACCGCGGCGAACTGGAGCAACGAGAGCGCGGCCGCGCCGGAGAGGTCCAGCAGGTCGACGGTCCGCAGGTAGATCTCCGTCTCCAGGGTGCGGTAGCTCCCGCCGCCGAGGATCAGCACCACGCCGAAACTGGTGGCACAAAAGAGGAACACCACTGCGGCCGCGGACGCGACTGCCGGCGCCAGCGCAGGCAGCGTGACCGTGCGGAACGCCCGCCACGGCGACGCACCCAGCGCCCGTGCGGCCTCGGTCGCTCGCAGATCGAGATGCGCCCACAGCCCGGAGACTGTCCGCGCGACCACCGCGACGTTGAAGAACGCGTTGGCCAGCACGAGCGGCAGCACTCCGCCGTCCGGCCACAACGCGCGGAAGGCCAGGCCGACGACCACCGTCGGCAACACGAACGGGATCAGCACGATGGTGCGTGCGAGCCCGATGCCAGGCAGCCGGACCCTGGCGAGCAGGAACGCCACGGGCAGCCCGGCCAGCAGCGCCACCGCCGTGGAGGCGGCGGCGCTGCCCAGCGTGAATCCGGCCAGCCGCCAGGTCTGCGGGTCCCCCAAGACGGTGTCCACGCCGCCCGCGGAGAACCCGCGGCCGACGATCGCCACCACCGGCCAGGCGAAGAACACCACCAGGAACGCGACCGGCAGCAGACCGAGCAGCGTCAGCCCGGCGGTGCGAGCCGGTCTCAGGCTCCCATGAGCGAGCGCCATGCACCGATCCACTTCTCGCGACCGGCCTGGATCTTGTCGGCCGGCATGGTCGCCGAGGCAGTCGGCAGCGGTGCCGCGTTCGCCCAGCCCGCGGGCAACTCGACACCCGTGCGCGTGGGATAGACGTACATGTTCGCCGCGACCGTGGTCTGGAACTGCTGGGACAGCAGGAAGTCGACCACCTTCTGCGCCTCGGGCACGTGCTTGCTGCCGGTCAGCACACCGGCGTACTCGACCTGCCGGAAGCAGGTTTCGAGCAGCGCCTTCGTCCGCGGCTTGCCGTCCTCGCCCAGCTCAGCGGCGGGCGACGAAGCGTAGGAGACCACGATCGGACGGGGTCCCTTGCCGGACGAACCGGAGAAGTCCTTGGTGTAGGCCTCCTCCCAGCCGCTGTCGATCTTGAGCCCGTTGGCCTTCAACCGGTTCCAGTAGGCCTGCCAGCCGTCCTCGCCGTACTTCGCGATCGTGCCGAGCAGGAACGCCAGCCCCGGCGAGGCCGTGGCCGGGCTCTCCGCGACCATCAGGTCCTTGTACTGGGGCTCGGCCAGCTCGTCGTACGAGGTGGGGGCCGGGATACCCTTGGCCGCGAAGTAGCCCGTGTCCACGTTTACGCACACATCGCCGACGTCCACCGCGGAAAGCCGGTGCTGGGTGTCCACCGCGTACCGCTGCGGCCCACGGTCGGCCTCAGGGCTGGTGTACGACTGGAATACGCCCTCGCCGAGCGCGCGGGACGCGAATGTGTTGTCGACCCCGTACGCGACGTCGCCGATCGGATTGCCCTTCGTCAGCACCAGCTTGTTGGTGAGCGCGCCCGCGTCGCCGGACTTGAGAATCTTGAGCGCGATGCCGGACTGGCGGTGGAAGGCGTCGAGCACCTCCTGCGGTACCACGAACGAATCGTGGGTGACCAGCGTCAGCGTGGGTTCCTGCTGTTCGGAGCTCGCCGAGCCGCCGGTGTCGCCGCCCGACAGCGAACAGGCGCTCGCCAGCACCGCGACCGTGAAAAGGCCCAGCACCGTGCGTGCGGTCCGCGGAATCATCTGTCCTCCTGCGCTGCACCGGCAGCGGAGGAGGGTAGGGCCTCCCTGCGCCGGCATGATCCGGATTCAGGTGCGAACGGTCGCGGACCGGCTGCCCGCCTCTCAGCCCGGCGTACCGGACTCCCGTGGCAACCTCGGAGCGTAGCCGACACCATGGAGGGATGACGGAACTCCTGAGCGACTCGGCCGCCGACGAGGCCGTACGCACCCTGTCCGGCTGGCATCGCGAGGCCGAGACCATCGTCCGCACTGTCGAACTGCCCTCGTTCCCGGCCGCGATCGAGGTGGTCGACCGGGTGGCCGAGCTGGCCGAGGCCGCCGATCACCACCCGGACATCGACATCCGCTGGCGGACCCTCACCTTCCGGCTGAGCACGCACTACCTCGGCGGCCTGACCGAACGCGACTTCGCCTTGGCCCGCCAGATCGACGCGCTGCTGGCGGCCACCTGAGGCAAGCGTGACGTCGGCAACACCGGCGACACCACCCTCCGCCTCGCACGTCTCCTGGACAGGGGAAACAAGCGAACCGGAGGGTGGCGAAGATGACGCAGGCAATCGTGGTGGGAATGGTGTCGTTCGGCCTGATGGTGGCCGCCGCGGGTGGGGTGGTCTGGCACACCGCCCGCGCCCGGCGTGATTCGTGACACACTTGGTAACAGCGGTCATGATCAAGGCGCTATGCGGGCGGAATCGTTCGGCACTCGGCCACTAGGACACGTCATGCACCGCACGCCGGCCCAGCTCACCACCGTCCAGCGCACCTGGATCACCACCTACGCGACCGCGTTCACGCTGCTCGCGATCATCGTGCTCGGCCTGCTCGGCTGAGTCTCTCGGGGCTCGCCACCTCTGCGGTGACGAGCCCCGATCCGGTTTACCCGCGTCCTGCCCGATCGGCGTCCTGCCCGATCGACGGTTACGCCATGATCAGTTCGAACCGTCCCAGGCATTGAGAATCACTCTTTTGGCCCCACTCGCGGCCGGGATTCCCTCAGAACTTCGTCGCCGACGTTGCGAAACGGACCACTTAGCCGCCCTAACCATGCCGTCACGGCACTGCACTCTTGCCCATCAGGAATGCCCGGACAAAGAATCGGTGCACTCGCGCAGAGCCCCACTGTCCTTATAACACAAGGCAACGTGCGCACACGATCCAAGAACAGAGCTGTTCACATGATCCGGAAACTCGTCTCGGGCACCGTGCCGGCTTCAGGGGTCGCCGGCGCGATCGCCGCCACCCAGGGCACCGCTTCCGCCGCCACCTTTGTGCCTGCAGGGGTTTACCCGTCCTCCGACGCATGCGCCGCCGCGGGCAACGCGGGCCTCCCGCAGCACCGCTGGGTCGGCTGGACCTGCAAGACCTCGACAACCACGGCCAGTACCTGCTGATGGTTCAGCCGACCTACTGAGCACTATGCGGCGCATTCCACCATTCCGCGGGTGAAGTGTGGCCACTAGGCAGAAAATCCGCGATCACCGGGTGGTGGTCGCGGATTTCCCGATTGCCTTTTTCACGTTTTAATACGGTTCTTTTGACTGGAGCAGGAATGAGGTACCTGCACTTTAGTGCGGATCGACACCGAAGCGTGGCAGGACCTGCGGCGGACGATGACACCTTGGCCAACACTGGTCTTGCACTGACAGGCTTCGCGAATTGTCTTTCTTGAGCACAAAGGCATATCCAACGATGCCGGTACCGCGGCCAGGTTGTCCGCGCCTGGCGGTGGGGCCGGGTCGTGACCTCACGGAACGGGCCGGAAGCCGGGTAGGCTCCCGGCACGGTAACACCTGCTCGGCGCAGGCTAGACGTTGAACCGGAATTCGACCACGTCGCCGTCCGCCATCACGTAGTCCTTGCCTTCCATCCGGACCTTGCCCGCGGAACGGGCGGCGGCCATGGAGCCCGCCTCGATCAGGTCGGCGAAGGAAACCACCTCGGCCTTGATGAAGCCGCGCTCGAAGTCGGTGTGGATGACGCCCGCGGCCTGCGGGGCGGTGGCGCCCTGCGGGACCGTCCAGGCGCGGGATTCCTTCGGGCCCGCGGTCAGGTAGGTCTGCAGGCCGAGGGTGTGGAATCCGGCGCGGGCCAGCGCGTGCAGGCCCGGCTCCGGCTGGCCGACGGATTCGAGCAGCTCGCGCACGGACTCCTCGTCGTCCAGTTCGAGTAGCTCGGCCTCCACCTTCGCGTCCAGGAACACCGCGTCCGCCGGGGCGACCAGCTTGGTCAGCTCCTCGCGGCGCGCCTCGTCGGTCAGGATGGTCTCGTCGGCGTTGAAGACGTAGAGGAACGGCTTGGTGGTGAGCAGGCTCAGTTCCCGCAGCGGCTCGGCGTCGATCTCGTTCTGCGCCTGGAACAGCGTGCGCCCGGCATCGAGGATCTCCTTGGCCTGCTGCGCGCTCTCCAGCGCCGGCCGGGACTCCTTCTTGGTCCGAGCCTCCTTCTCCAGCCGTGGCAGCGCCTTCTCCAGCGTCTGCAGGTCGGCGAGGATCAGCTCGGTGTTGATCGTCTCGATGTCGCTGGACGGGTCGATGCGGCCGTCCACGTGCACCACGTCCGGATCGTCGAACACCCGGATGACCTGGCAGATCGCATTGGCCTCACGGATGTTGGCCAGGAACTTGTTGCCGAGCCCGGCTCCCTCGGAAGCCCCCTTCACAATGCCCGCGATGTCCACAAAGGACACCACAGCGGGGACCGTCTTCTCCGAGGAGAAGACCTCGGCGAGCTGGTCCAGCCGCGGGTCCGGCAGCGGCACCACCCCGACGTTCGGCTCGATCGTGGCGAACGGGTAGTTCGCGGCGAGCACGTCGTTGCGGGTCAGCGCGTTGAACAGGGTGGACTTGCCGACGTTGGGCAGGCCGACGATGCCGAGGGTGAGACTCACGACGAGTGAGTCTACGTGCCCCGCACCGGTCACCGGCGACCCGGTGAGCGGGCGTGCAGCGTCGTGTCGGATTCCCGCCAGTCGGCCTCCTCACCTGCTGGCATCATCGAACACATGGCCTCCACGAGCACTCCGGTCTGGCGCGACACCGAGCGTTGCTACCGGGCTGTCACCGCCCGCGACCAGCGGTTCGACGGCCAGTTCATCATGGCCGTGCGCACCACCGGGATCTACTGCCGCCCGTCGTGCCCGGCACTCACGCCGAAGGCGCAGAACGTGCGTTTCTACCCGACGTCGGCGGCCGCGCAGGCCGGCGGATACCGCGCGTGCCGCCGATGCCTGCCCGACGCCGTGCCCGGGTCGCCGGACTGGAACGTCCGCGCCGACCTGGCCGCCCGCGCAATGCGACTGATCTCCGACGGCCTCGTCGAACGCGACGGCGTACCCGGCCTCGCGCGACGGCTCGGCTACTCGGAGCGCCAGCTTGGCCGCGTCCTGACAGCCGAATTGGGCGCCGGCCCACTCGCTCTCGCACGCGCCCACCGAGCGCATTCGGCGCGGCTGTTGATCGAGATGTCACAACTGCCTCTCACCGACGTCGCGTTCGCTGCGGGCTTTTCGAGCGTCCGACAGTTCAACGAGACGATCCGCGAGGTCTTCGCGACGACGCCGTCCCAGCTACGCGCAGCGAGCCTCCACCGCGGCCGTCGCAGCGAACCAAGCACTGCGACGCGCCTTAGCCTGCGTCTGCCGTTCCGCGCGCCGTTCGACGTACACGGTGTGCTGCGCTATCACGCTTCAGGCGCGCTTCGCGGCATCGAAGCCTTCGAAGGCGGCACTGCAGTCGCCGGCTACGGCCGTACGCTACGGCTGCCCCACGGCCCCGGCGTGTTCTGGACCCGCCCTCAGCCCGATCATGTCCGCTGCGACCTGACCCTGACCGACTTGCGTGACCTGGGCAGCGCAGTCACCCGGATCCGCCGGTTGCTGGATCTGGACGCGGATCCGGAGGCTGTTGCCCGGGTGCTGGCCGCCGACCCGGCGCTGGCCCCTCTCGTCACATCCACCCCCGGCGTCCGGGTTCCCGGCGCGGTCGATGGCTCGGAGATCCTGCTCCGGACCTTGCTGGGCAACAGCGCGGCGCGCCTCGTCCACCTCGGTGAGCCGCTGTCACTTCACCTCAGCGCGCCGACCTCGGACGGTCTCGGCGAGCCTGCGACCAGTGCGGGGGACTCGATCCGCCCCAGCTCGGACTCGCCGGTCCGCTGCAGCGAGCCAACTTCGCCGCACCTGCCCGAGCTGTCCTCGGCTGAGGCGGCTCAGGCAACCGAGCCTGATTCCCAATCGTCAGTGGAGAACGGGCCCGGCTCCCCCGCCGTATCCGGGGTCGCCGTGTCCCGTGCCGACGTATCCGGAGCTGCCGTATCCCGTGCCGCCGTGCCTCATGCCGAGGTATCCGAGTCCGCCATATCCCTTGCCGCTGCATCCGGAGCCGCCGTATCCCGTGCCGCCGTATCCGAGTCCGCCCCACGTTGCGCCCGCCGATCGTCCGGGCCGCCGATGGACACTCTCACCACCCTGTTCCCGACACCTGAGGCAGTCGCCGACGCCGACGTGTCACCGTTGGTCCGCAAAGTCGCCACCGCACTGGCCGAGGGAAGCCTCGACCTGCACGTCGGCCGCGACCCGGACGAGCTGCGCGATGACCTGCTCACCACGGGCGTCGATCCGGCGACCACCGCTTACGTCGTGATGCGCCTGCTTGGCGCGCCCGACGTGCTGCTGTCCGCCGATCCCGCCGTCCGGCGAGGTGCCGATGCGCTGGGCATCGACCTGGCGACTTCGGCACGCGCATGGCGACCGTGGAGTTCGTATGCGGGCATGTACCTCCGTACTCTCGCTATTCAAGCCGTTCGAGGAGAATTTTCGTGAGCACTGCTTTCTGGTCCACTATGGACACCAAGGCCGGACCGTTCACCGCCGTGGTGGCCGGCGACGGCGCCGTACTCGCCTCCGGCTGGACGGCCGACGTCGCCGAGCTGACGCCGCTCATTTCTCCGGCGCTCGCCCCGGCCACGCTGACCGAACGCCGAGACCTCGGCCCGGTCAGCGCGGCCGTGCACCGCTACCACGCCGGCGATCTGGACATCATCGCCGACGTCGAAGTCCGCCAACGCTCCGGCGCTTTCCGCGAGCACGCCTGGGAAATGCTCCGGAGAGTGCCAGCGGGAAGCCCTGTCAGCTACGCCGAGTACGCCGGCATGACCGGCAACCCGAACGCCGTTCGCGCTGCTGCTTCGGCCTGTGCTCGTAACGCCGCCGCCCTCTTCGTCCCTTGCCACCGGGTGATCCGCACCGGCGGTGGCCTGGGCAACTTTCGCTGGGGCACGGACACCAAACGCTGGCTCCTCACCCACGAACAGCCCGCCTGACGACCGGATCCGGCAACCACTCCGCGCAGGGTTTGCGGCTTCGGCTTCGGCTTCGGCTTCGGCTTCGGCTTCGGCTTCGGCTTCGGCTTCGGCTTCGGCTTCGGCTTCGGCTTCGGCTTCGGCTTCGGCTTCGGCCGGAGCACACCATCCGATGCCAGCCCGGGGAAGGCTGTCTCGGCAATCGGACCGCAGCAGCCTGCCGGGCCGGGGCAGCCTGCTCGGTCAGGCAAGCCAGCCCAACTCCAGCCGCGCGTCGAGCGGCAAACCGAGAACAACAAACCGGGAACGGCGAAGCCGGAAGCCTGCCACCATATGCCGCAACGTCCGCCGTCTCAGCCGGTTGACCGGGTGCGGAGGCCGTCACTACTGTTCAGCGTCCGGCGCTGAGTTTGTCAGGTCATGTTCAGCTCCACGGTCGAGCCGGCGCGCGCCTTCCGCACCCGGAGGCGGGTCGGGATGCGTTGGCGCATTTCCTCGACGTGGGACACCAGGCCGACCACGCGTCCGCCGGCCCGGAGTTCATCGAGGATGTTCATCACCACGTCCAGGCTCTCGGCGTCGAGGGTGCCGAAGCCCTCGTCCACGAAGAGTGTGTCGAGCAGAGCACCGCCCGTCTCGCCTGCGACGACGTCGGCGAGACCCAGTGCGAGTGACAATGACGCAAGGAAGGATTCCCCACCCGACAGCGTCTTCGCCGACCGGATGGCGCCGGAATAGTCGTCCAGCACGTCGAGCCCCAGCCCGCCGCGAGTGCCGCGGGCACCTGCGGCATCCGAGTGCACGAACGAATACCGCCCCTGGCTCATCGTGCGCAGACGGGCGGTCGCGGCGAGGGCGACCTCCTCCAGCCGGGCAGCGAGGACGTACGAGCGCAACGACATCTTCCGGGCGTTCTGTCCCCGCCCATTGACCACTTCGGACAGTGCACGCAGCTCGGCGTATTCCTCTTCGACCGGAGCCAGTTCGGCAAGCGCCTTGCCCATCCGGCCGGCGAGTTTCTCCAGCTCCCGATGCTGCGCGGTCAGCGCCTGCCGGCGCACGTATGTCGTCTCCGCACGCTCGCGTGCGGACTTGGCGGCCGCGGCCTTCGGCGCGACCTCCACGACGTCGTCCGGCGAGATCCCGAACAGCTCCGGTTGCGCAAGCAGCTCGCGTGCACCGGCGGTCATCGCCTCGGCCTCGGCGAGGCCCTGTTCGAGTTTGGTGATCTGTTCGTCCTCGCGGACTGCGGCGCGCATCTCTTCAAGGGTGGCGAAACCCTTGGCGTGCAACGAAATCTCGACAATGCCCCGTTGCTCGGAGAGATGAGACTCCGCGCTTTCGACGGCAGTCCGTGCCTCGGCGGTCTCGTCGAAGGCACCGGCGACAGTCAGGAGGTGCTGCCGCCGCGTGGGAACATCCGGGAAGTCGCCTCGGCCGGCCACCAGCCGCTGCTCGCGTTCGGCGAGCCGCTCCGTCAAAGCGCGGATTTCACCGGTCGTCTCGGTCATTGCCTGTTCTGCCCGGCGACGGCGCTCGGCCAGCTGTTCCGTCTGAAGTTCCAGCTCGCCGACCTGCCGGACCGTGCGGTCCTTGCGCCGGGCCTGTTCGGTCAGCCCGGCGACCGCCGCCCGTGCTCCGGCCAGCTCGGCCGCCACCGATTCGGCGGTTCGCCCGCCCAGCCGTTCGCGCAATGCCTCGGCTCGGGCCTTGACCTCCTCCAAGGTGGAGACCACCCGCTGCCGCATCGCCGAGGCCCGCTGTTCAGCCTCTTCGGCGGCCCGTTCTTCGGCGGGATCGACCAGTTCGACCTCGTGCCCGACCGGCGCCGGGTGCGCTGCGGAACCGCAGACCGGACACGGCACGCCGTCCGCCAGCCCGGACGCCAGTTCCGCAGCCATCCCGGCCAATCGCCGCTCCCGCAGATCCAATCGGTGTTGCCGGGCCGACTGGTGCACATCGATCGCTTCTCGTAGCTTCTCCTCGCCGCGCTCGACCCTGGCCACCGTGGCGGGCAGTTCCTCGGCGGCACGAGCCACGGCGGTCAGCTCATCCACCTTCGCCACTGCGCCGTCCAATTTGGCCGCGGCTTCACCGGCCGCTCCCGCCGCAGCGCGCGCCGCAGCGAGCTGTTCCGGCAGCACGGCCAGCTTCTCCGTGACATCGGTAGCCTGCCCGGCGGCTTCTTCGAGGACCTTGGCCTGTGCTGCCCGGCGCTGCTCGTCGACCTCCTGCTGCCGGGCTTCCGCAGCCAGCTCGGCGAGCGCCCCGGCTTCCTCCCGCAGCGAACCCGCTCGTTCCCGCAGGTCGGCCACGGCGAATCCGGCGGTATCGAATCCCAGACCGGCGAGGTCGCGACTGTGCTCTGCCTCGCGTATCTGGGCGTCGCCGAGCTCGGCGGTGCGTCGTTCCAGCAACTCGACCTCGGGCACCACCGCGGACGCCCGCCGGGCAGCCGCGATCTCGTCGACCCATCCGGCCCGTTCATCCGCCTGCTCGGCAAGCTGCGCCAGCCGGGTGTGCGCGATGCGGACGCGGCGGATCTTCTCCACGTCCTGCTCAGCTTCTCGTAGCAAGGCATCCGCCGCCGCAGACTCGGAACGTGCTTGTTCCGCCTCGGTTTCGGCCGCCAGAGCTTGAGCGGCGACCTCGGCCAGCACGGTTTCCACCCAGTCCGCACGCCCTTCTTCGGGCGGATCCTGCTGGGCTTCCTGTGCGTAGCGGGCCAGCAGCTCGCGTACTTCCAGCTGCCGCTTCTCCAGCTCCCTGCCACGCTCGGTACGCAGGTCAGCGAACCAGCGTTCGACGCCGGAGAACCGCTCCGTGCCGAAGAGCCGTTCCAGCAGCTTCTCCCGCTCGGTGGTGTCACTGCGGAGGAACTTCGCGAACTCACCCTGCGGCAGCAGCACGACCTGGAAGAACTGCGCAGCGGTCATACCCAGCAGTCGCTCGACCGCACGCGCCACCTCGTCGATCCGGATCAGCCCGTCTGGTGGCAGCCCGGTCGGCGGCGCACCGATCCAGGTCAGCGAGACCCGGGCCTGCTGCGTGGTGACTCCGGCGCCGCGCTTCTTCGGCCGTTCGTATTCCGGACTGCGCACGATCCGCAACCGCTGCCCCTGCACGGTCAGCTCCAGCACCACCTCCGTGCGCTGCTCGGACCCGGCGAGATCGCACCGCAACCGCTTGACGTCCCCGCGCGCGCCCGGCACCACGCCGAACAACGCAAAGGCAATCGCATCGAGCAACGTGGTCTTGCCCGCGCCGGTGTCGCCGTACAGGAGGAAGAGGCCGTCGGCGCCGAGCACGTCGAAATCGATGACCTCTCGACGCGCATACGGGCCGAATGCCTCCACCTCCAGCAGGTGCAGTCTCACAGTTTCGCCACCTCCGCCCGGTTCGCCGCTTCGAGTGCGAGGTGCACAAGCCGCTCCTCCCGCTCATTCGGGGCGGCGCCTCGGCAATCATCGAGGAAACTCCGGGCGATCTCGACATCGCTGCGGCCGCGCACTGCTTCGCCGTACTTCAATTCCGCACCGGGGATTCCTCCTTCCGGCCGCCAGTCCAGGTGCACTGCATACGGAAATCGCTCCCGCAATCGGCGCATCGCATCGACCGGACGGACCCGGTCGGTGACGGTGACCGAGAGGAAGTGCTCGCGCCACTGCTCGTGGTCCGGATCGGTGAGCAGCGCGGTCAGTTCCCCGGAAAGGGCCGCGAGCGGCCGCGGTACCGGCAGCTCATGCCGGCGCACACCGGCGAGACCGTCGCCGTCGAGGTCCACGAGCCAAACCGATTTCCGTTGCCTTGCCTCGGAAAACGAGTAGGCCAGCGGACTGCCGGAGTAACGCAGGTGTTCGGCGAGGATCTGCGGGCCGTGCAGATGCCCGAGCGCGACGTAGTCCACGCCGTCGAACACCGAACCGGGCACTTGCTCGACACCACCGACCGCGATGGTCCGCTCCGACTCACTGGGCTCGCCACCGGTCACGAACGCATGCGCCAGCACCACCGCCCGGGTGGCCGGGCGCCCGGCCAGATCTGCCCGCACCCGGCGCATCGCCTCGCCGAGAACACCGGTGTGGCCACGCGCCTCCGGCACGCCCAGCGCATGCCGCGACGGCTCGGGCTCGAGGTAGGGCAGGCCGTAGAACGCCACCGGACCGTGTTCGTCCTGCAGCAGAACGGGTTCCTCGATACCGGCGACAGTCGCCCGCAGGTGCAGGCCACCGGCTGCCGCGAAGTCCGCGAACGCGCCGAGCCGCGCCGCCGAATCGTGGTTGCCCGGGGTCAGCACCAGCTCCGCGCCCGCCCGGCGGATGCGGGTGAGCACGGTCGTGGCGACCCGGACCGCTTCGGCGGAGGGCACCGCGCGGTCGTAGATGTCGCCGGCCACCACCACGACGTCGACCGCCTCGCGCTCGACGAGTTCGGCGATGTACGTGAGGACGGCCTCCTGCTCGGCGAGCAGATCGGCGCCGTGGAACGTGCGGCCGAGGTGCCAGTCGGAAGTGTGGAGAACGATCACGACGACCACGTTAGGAGCCGAGACCGACGAAATGCCGCAGGCTCGCCGGTATCCCACTCGAACGTGTGTACGAAGCCGATCAGGGTTGCTCCGGACACGCCGTCCCCGACATAGTGAACTCACTGGTCAGCTACGGAGTGCGAACGCCCGTGCCGGTTTTGTCGGTGGGCTCCGCCATGATGTCTCCTCGACCGACACCCCGACGGAAGGGAGGCCCGGGTGGAAACGGTGATCACCACCGCGGCAGTCGTGCTCGCACTGATCCTGTGCGTCGCTGTCGCCGTGCTGTGGCGGCTGTACAACGACGGGATGCGCCGGGCCGACGCAGCCGCGCGCCTCGTCGCGACCGAACGAGCGAAGGGCGATCAGCAGCAACTCGCTCTGCGCCGGTACGAGGTGGCGTTCGCGTCCATCCACGGCCGGGGCGAACTGGGCGAACAGGTACTGGTGGAAACCGCGCGAGCGCTGGGCTTGCGGGAAGGACTGCACTTCACCCTCCAGACCGACCTCGGCGGTGGCGGGAGCGCGAAACCGGACCTGGTGCTCAACGTCGGTGGCGGCCGGGCGGTTCCGGTCGACGCAAAGGCGAGCATGGCGATCTGGGCGGAGGCAGTAGAGACCGACGACCCCGAAGAACGGCTCGACGCACTGCGCGTCCATGTTCGGCAGCTGCGTTCGCGCGCGGCGGAGCTGGCGAGCAAGGGCTACCAGCGATGGGCGGACGCGATCTACGGCACGATCATGTTCGTCCCGTCCGATGCGGCGGTGGTCGCCGCGCTGGACACCGACCCGGAGTTGCTGCGCTGGCTCATCGACCGCCGGGTGTTCCTTTGTGGACCAACCGGATTCGGGGTGCTGGCCTCGGCCGCATTGTTCGCGGCCAGCGATCGAGCGCTCGTGGAAGACGTGGAACAGGTCCGGACCGGTGCGGCCGCAGCGCACCGGGCGGCCGGAAATGCCGTGGAGGCCCTGAACCTGTCCACTACGCATCTGCAGCGCTTCGTATCCGCGCGACGGCGGGAATTGGAAGCACTGGAGGCATTCCGCGCCACCGTGGCACCACTTACCGATGCGTCCGGCAGCCCGGCTCCGGTTCCGCAGCTACGGAAGGGAGACGAAGTGACAGCTAGCTGAGCCGGAACATCGGCGGCTGGGCTTCATGTGCTCGTTTGGCTTGTCGCGCAACGGTTGCGTGGGTTGCCGATGGGTTCGCCGCTGAGGGCGTGGCGGATTGGTTGGCGAGGCAGGCTTTGCATCGGCCGTGGTGGGCCGGGATTGGCCGACGGATTCGTCGGGCGGTCTTGTCGATGGGTGCTCGTCGGGTCGGTTGATCGACGGACGGTCGGGCGGGTTTCGAGCGATGGCGGTTCGGCTCGGGCAAGCAGGTTCGGGTCCGACTGGGCGCTTCGAGCTTCGGTCGGTGGGCTCGGATCCCTTGGGCCGGGTCGGCTCGGGCCGGGTCAGCTCGGCTCGGCGAAACGGTTCGGCTCTGCGGTGGACGGGCCCGGGTCCGGCAAGGCGGCTCGGCGCGAGCCGGGCGGTTCGGCCTTGGCAAAGCAGATCAGCCTTGGTACGTCGATTCGCGACGGCCGTACGTGGTGATGGCCTTCCGGTGCCGTGTTTGACGGGCACGCGATGGTGGTCGCGCGGAGGCGAATGTGCGGTATCGATGGTTCGATCGTGGCGACCATGGGACACCGACCGTTCGGACTCGTTGCCGGGTGCTGGGCGTCGCCAGTGGACTGCGCCGCCGGGGCGAGGCAGGCGGTGGGCGCCGGATGACCGCGGGCGCTCGGCGATGGAGGGCGAGCGCGACAGGGCCATCGGCCGTCAGGGGCGCGCCGACGACGGTGCAGGCGGGGTGGACTAAGGGAAAGGAGTGGGGCGGGTCGACGTGAAAGGGGCAATGTGGGGTATCGGAGGGATCGAAAGGGCATGATGCCGGCATCGTGCGGGCAGAGTTGCTTGCCAGTCGCGGTGGGCGTCACGTTAATTCCCGGTCAAGTTCCCAGTGTGACGGATATTCCGGAACGCGCCACGGGTGCTTGTGCGGCAGAACTCTCGGAGTGGCATAGCCTGGGACCGACACTGGTCCGGCGAGCGGCTCGATTGCCCATACCGCTGGTATGAGTGCTGGTCAGAGGGTTGACTGGCGGGGTGGATAGCCACAAGTACCGGGTGGAGGGTCGAGCTGGCGGGTGCCGCTCGACAGCGCACGGGATCACGCGGTTGAGTGGCTGCTGAGTGCCGTCTCCGGCAGTGCCGCCAAGATCCTGACAAGTACGGGCTACGGTGTGCTTTGTGACCGCGATACGCGATCGCCAGAGCGATCCTGATGCCGATGACGCTCCCGTGCCCTGGGACGAGCGTCTCGTCGTCGGCGCGAGGCGCGGGCTGCCCTGGTGGGCGGCCGTGCTCGTGGGTTTCGGCTTGGCCGTGCTCGGCGCCATCATCGACGAGAACATCAAGGGCAGCCTCGATTTCGTCTTCAAGGCGGGATACTTCCTCGGGGCCGTGATCGCGGTCGGCGCAGTGCAGAGACGCGCCTTGTTCGGCCCGATGGTGCAGCCGCCGCTGGTGCTGGCCATCACGGTGCCGTGCGTGGTGCTGGTAAGCGGTGGTGGCTCCGGCGGTTCCGACACCCTGTCGAAGCTGCTCAACATCGGCACCCCGCTGATCAACGGCTTCCCGACGATGGCGATCACCACCGGGATCACGCTGCTGTTCGGATTTTTCCGCATTTACCGCGAGCGCGATCCGAACGCCCCGATCAAACTCAAAGACGGCAAACCGCCGCAGGATCGGGACGAGGACGAAAGTCCGGCACGTGCGCGCAACCGGCCGCCTGCAGGACGTACCGGGCAGACGCCTCTGCCCCCCGGTTCTCGCCGGCCGCCGCGTGAACGTGGCGTCGACGGGCCACCGCCGCGTCGGCCGCGGCCGCCCGGCGATCCCGGCACACGGACTCGACGGGAACCCATCGACCCGAACGCCCGCGGCGGTGGGCGGATGCCCCCGCCGCCCGGCCGTCCTCGCCCGCCGGAGGGTGACCCGCGGCGCCGGGACCCGCGCGGAGAGCCGCCGCCACGGCGCCGGCCGCGTGCGGACGAACCGCCGCTCGGTCCTCCGCGTCCGCCCCGGCGGGAGCCGCCGCGCCGCCAGCGTCCGTGGGACGAGGAGGCCTGACCAGGCCGCCGTTTCCATTGGAGCACACGAAGCGGGCCGCCGATCCAATCCGGATCGGCGGCTTTTCTTATGCCATGACCGGGGTTCTTAGTCATGGCCGCGCGGAGCCGCGATGGTTGGCGGCGCCAGGACACAAGGAAGTCACTTCAGCGCGCAATGGGATGCGAGTGTCGGCGAACCTGGTGGCCGACGTGCGGAAGGGAGGACAACATTGGGCATCTTGGGCAACGCGGTGACGGATCGGCTGGTTCAGTGGACGAAACAGTGCGATTGGCGGGGTGGGCTGTGCAGTGTTGCGGTCGTGGCCGCCTGTGGTGTGGGCATGAAGCCATGACCTGTGGAGAGAGCGACGCCGCGATCGGAAGGCGACATTGCGGCAGGCGACACGACGCGAACCGCGTCCCTGCGGCACGCGATGCCGCGCGGCATCAGCCCTCAGAATCCCCAAAAAACCTTAAGCTGACAAGGACTTCATCCGACGCCAAAGCCAAACAAAAGAACATTCCCACAAAACGTGGCCCTCTATGGTCTGGACCAAACAGAAGGCAACACAAACCACCGGCCGGGGAACGGCGCCGAGAAGACACCGCCGACCCGCGCACGAAAGCCACAAAAACCGCGAACGTCAGGAAGGTCCGGATTCCGCCTTGGCCGCCTTCCGGAGTTCCTGCGGGAGGGCGAAGGCGATCTTCTCGTTCGCCGTCGTCACCTCGTCCACCTGGCCGTAGCCGCGTTCGGCGAGCCAGGTCAGCAGGTCCATCACCAGGACGTCCGGGACCGAGGCGCCGGAGGTCACGCCGACCGTCGACACGCCGTCCAGCCAGGATTCGTCGACCTCGGTGGCGAAGTCGATCAGGTAGGACGCGCGGGCGCCTGCTTTCAGGGCGACTTCGACCAGGCGCTTGGAGTTCGACGAATTCGTCGAGCCGACCACCAGGACCAGATCGCACTCCGCGGCCATCGCCTTGACCGCCACCTGGCGATTCGTCGTGGCGTAACAGATGTCATCGCTCGGCGGGTCGCTCAGCTGCGGGAAGCGTTCCCGGAGCTGATCCACCCGCTCCATCGTCTCGTCGACCGACAGGGTCGTCTGGGACAGCCAGATCACCTTCGACGGGTCGCGCACGGCGACCTTCTCCACATCCTCGGCCTGGTCCACCAGCTGGACCTTGTCAGGCGCCTCCCCGGCCGTGCCCTCGACCTCCTCGTGGCCCTCGTGGCCGATCAGCAGGATGTCGTAATCGTCCTTGGCGAAGCGGTTGACTTCCTTGTGCACTTTGGTCACGAGCGGGCAGGTCGCGTCGATCGTGCGCAGGTTGCGCTCGGCCGCCTCCTCGTGCACGGCCGGGGACACACCGTGCGCGGAGAACACCACGAGCGCGCCTTCGGGCACCTCGGACGTCTCGTCGACGAAGATCACGCCCCGTTCCCGCAGGGTGTCCACGACATGCCGGTTGTGCACGATCTCCTTGCGCACGTACACCGGCGGACCGTAAAGCTCGAGTGCCTTCTCCACGGCGACGACCGCGCGATCCACGCCGGCACAATAACCACGCGGCTTCGCGAGCAGCACGCGTTTGGCGGCGCCGGACGAGGAGATCGTCGGGCGGCCGGCGGGCTCGATTCCGGGACTCGCTGAAGTCATGCCATCAGGGTACGGGCTGCCCGGGTCCGGCTTCGAAGTCCTCTTTGGGATGGACCGGTTGCGCTGTCCAGGGTGTGCCCGCGGTCACGTCGAGTGAACCAACCACCCGTTCGGTTGGGCAGAACGGCCCGGATGCGGCACGCTGTCATCCATGAAGCCATTCCCGCTCCCCATCCGGGTCGCCGCGGGCCTCGCCCTCACCACCGCCGAGCGGGTTCGTGAGCTCCCGAAACAGCTCACCGGGCTGCCGGTCACCGTGGCGAGCCAGGTGCTGCAGCTGTCCATGCGCGTGCAGCAGCACGTCACCGAACTGGCCATCAAGGGCGACGACGCATTGTCGATGCTTCGCCCGGTCGAAGACACCCCCAGCTGGGCAACGTTCGACGAGGACGCCGAGCCCGATTTCGCCGCGGCCCGTCCGAAGCTCGTGCCCGTGGACGACCTTCCGCCCCCGCACACCAACGGTCACGCGCCGGATCTCGACCTCGCGTCTTCAGTCGACGACGACCCGTGGGACGCGGAGACAAGGGCGCTCGGCGAAGAACACGTAGACGGCGAGTATGACAGTGGGACCGCGGTGGCCGAGGAAGGCGAAGCGGACACAGCGAGCGCTGGACCTGCGGGGCTCGGTAGTTACGACGAGCTCACGCTGCCCCAGCTGCGGGCGCGGTTGCGACGGCTGACCGTGACGCAACTGGAAGAGCTGCTGGTTTACGAGAAGGACCACGCCGACCGGGCGTCCTTCACCGGCATGCTCGCCCGGCGGATCGCCAACGCGCGCAAGGCCGAAGAGCTGGGCGAGGGTCCTGCGGAAGGCCAGTGAGCCACGGCCGGGCACGAGCGAATCGCAGCGAGCGCCCACCAGCGCGAACGAGGGCAAGGTGGCGCTGTTACGGCGCGGCGACCAGCGACCTGCCCGTCAGAAGGCCACCATCGACGCGTCACACCAGCCCGTGAGTACCCGACGCCCCGGAGGCGGAATGAGCACCGAACCGGCCACCAGCGCGGAGCAGCCCTGGCCGGTGCGCACCGTGGCGCGCAAGATCGGGGACTGGATCCACCGGCTCGGGGAGGTGTGGGTCGAGGGGCAGGTCACGCAGATCAACGCGCGCCCGGGAACGCAGACGGCCTTCCTCACGTTGCGCGATCCGGCTGCGGACGTGTCGATGTCGGTCACCTGCCCGATCTGGCTGGTGCGGGAGCTGGAAACGCCGCTGCGCGAAGGGGATCGCGTCGTCGTGCACGCGAAGCCCACGTACTTCTTCGGGCGGGGCACGCTCAGCCTGCGGGCCGACCGGATCCGGGCGGTCGGCATCGGGGAGCTGCTCGCGCGGATCGAGCGGTTGCGCAAGCTGCTCGCCGCGGAAGGACTGTTCGCGGCCGAGCGGAAGCGGCCGATTCCGTTCCTGCCCCAGGGAATCGGGCTGATCACGGGACGGGCGTCGGCGGCCGAGCGGGACGTGCTGGCGAACGCGCAGGCACGCTGGCCGCATGTGCTGTTCAAGGTGATCAACACCGCGGTGCAGGGACCGCAGGCCGTGCCACAGATCCTCCGCGCACTGTCCATTCTGGACAAAGACCCCGAGGTGGACGTGATCGTGCTGGCCCGTGGCGGGGGCAGTGTGGAGGATCTGCTGCCGTTCTCCGACGAGGCGTTGTGCCGGGCGGTGGCGGCCGCGGGCACGCCGATCGTCAGCGCGATCGGGCACGAGCCGGACACCCCGCTGCTCGACCACGTCGCCGACCTGCGTTGTTCCACGCCGACCGACGCGAGCAAACGCATCGTGCCCGACGTCCGCGAGGAGAGCGCCCGCGTGCGGCAGATGCGCGACCGCGGGCGCCGGGCGCTGCACGGGTGGGTGGACCGGGAGACCCGGCTGCTCAGCCAGCTGCGCAGCCGCCCGTCACTGGCCGATCCGCTGGGGCCGGTCCAGCGCCGGCTCGAAGACGTCGAGCTGCACCGCGAACGCGGGCGGCGCGCGATGCTCGGGCTGCTCGCCAAGGACCAGGCCGAGGTGGCCGGCGCCCGCGGCAAGCTCACCGCGCTCGGACCGGCGGCCACCATGGCCCGCGGCTACGCCGTCGCCCAGTTCACCGATTCGGCGGGCAACCTCCAGGTACTGCGGTCCGTCTCCCAGATTCGGGACGGCGCGCAGCTGCGTGTACGGGTCGCGGACGGAGCAGTACACGCAGTAGCCGAGTCCGTCGAAGCCACGAACGGAACGAACACGAACGAGAAGACCGCGGAAGGGGACAGACCGTGACGCACCGGGCATCGGCGTTCCTCCCGCTCACCGTGGACGCCGCGGTTCGGCTCGGCGCCGGTCCCCTGCTGCGGCAGGCCCTGGCCACCGACCGCGCGGCGGACGAATGCTGGACGGCGCTGCTCGCCGGCTGTGGCACGGCCGCGCGCCGCGGGCTCGCCCCACAGCTGCGCCGGCTTTCCGAGGCGACCTCGGAACAGGTCGGAGCACGCTGGTGGGTGACCGAAGGGACCGGGCACCGGCGCCGGGTGGCCAGGGCGCAGGAGAACCTCGAAGACGCGATCGCCGACGGTGACGGGCAGGAGTTCGCCCTCGCTTTCGTCGGCTACGACCACGCGATGGCCAGCGCGGTAGTCTGCGCGCACAGCCCCGTGCACCGGAAGGTCGGAGAACGTCCAGCGTGAGCGAATCAGCCGGCGAAACCGCCACCCTCGGCTATGAGCAGGCCCGCGATCAGCTCGTGGAGGTCGTGAAGCGGCTCGAAGCGGGCGGGCTGTCCCTGGAACAGTCGCTTGAGCTGTGGGAGAAGGGCGAGCGGCTCGCGAAGGTGTGCGAGCGGCATCTGGAAGGCGCGCGCGAGCGGATCGAGGCGGCGCTGTCCTCCGTCGAGGACGACGACACAGAGTGACCTGCACCATGCGCAACTGAATCGGTCAGGCCGCACGGTCATCTGAGAGACTGGTCATCCGCTGAGCAACTGTGATCCCGGAGGCCCGTATGACCACAGCCAGTGACCCACGCCGCGGTGAAGCGCCCGATCGCAACCTCGCCATGGAGCTGGTTCGCGTGACCGAGGCGGCCGCCATGGCGGCCGGCCGCTGGGTCGGCCGCGGCGACAAGATCGGTGGCGACGGGGCGGCCGTCGACGCGATGCGCCAGCTCGTCTCCACCGTCTCGATGCGGGGCATCGTCGTGATCGGCGAGGGTGAGAAGGACGAGGCGCCGATGCTGTTCAACGGCGAGGAGGTCGGCAACGGCGACGGCCCGGACTGCGATGTCGCGGTCGACCCGGTCGACGGCACCACGCTGATGGCCAAGGGCATGCCGAACGCGCTGGCGGTGCTCGCGGTCGCCGAGCGTGGCGCGATGTTCGACCCGTCCGCGGTGTTCTACATGGAGAAGCTCGCGGTCGGCCCGGACGCGGCGGGCAAGGTGGACATCGCCGCGCCGGTCGGGGAAAACATCCGCCGGGTGGCGAAGGCGAAGAACTCCAGCGTCAGCGACGTGACGGTGTGCGTGCTCGACCGGCCGCGGCACGAGCGGCTGGTCAAGGAGATCCGCGAGGCGGGCGCCCGGATCCGGTTCATCTCCGACGGGGACGTGGCGGGCGCGATCGCCGCAGCCCGCCCGGCCACCGGCGTGGACCTGCTGCTGGGCATCGGCGGGACGCCGGAGGGCATCATCGCCGCCTGTGCGATGAAGTGCCTCGGCGGCGAGCTGCAGGGCAAGCTCTGGCCGAAGGACGACGCGGAGCGCGAGAAGGCGCTGGCCGCGGGCCACGATCTGGACCGGATCCTGCTCACCGACGATCTCGTACGCGGGGACAACACGTTCTTCTGCGCCACCGGCGTGACCGACGGCGACCTGCTGCGCGGCGTGCATTACCGCGCCGGCGGCGCGACGACCCAGTCGATCGTCATGCGGTCCAAGTCCGGCACGGTCAGAATGATCGACGGTTACCACCGGCTGGAGAAGCTGCGGGCGTACTCGTCCATCAACTTCGACGGCAACCTCGAACTCGACGAAGACGACAGCACGGCCCCGCCACTTCCCTAGAGCTGCAAGGAGCGTCCCCGGTGCCGAAACGGTTGCTCACCCTGTTGTTCGCAGTCGTCGCCGGTATGGCGCTCAGCACGGGCAGTGCGACCGCGGGCTCGGTGATCGTCGGTGGCACGGAAGCGGATCAGCCGTATCCGTACGCCGTTTCACTGCACACCTCGGACGACACGCTGTACTGCGCGGGTTCGCTGATCACGCCGACCTGGGTGGTCACCGCGGCGCACTGCCTGTCCCGTGAGCGGCCCGAGACGATCCAGCTGCGGGTCGACACGAACGAAGCCGGGAAAGGCGGGGAAACGCCGGAGGCGGCCGAGTTCGTGCTGAACCCGCACTTCAACGTGGCCAACCGGACCGGGGATCTCGGGCTGGTCCGGCTGGCCAAGCCGGTGAAGGCCACCCCGGTCCCGATCGGCGGCACCGCCAGCCCCGGCACGACCGTGCGGCTGCTCGGCTGGGGCCAGACCTGCGCGACGCCGGAGTGCGGCCCGCTCGCCTCGTCGTTGCAGCAACTCGACACGAAACTGGTCGACGGCGCGAAGTGCACCTCCGCATTCGACGGCACCACCGAGCTGTGCACCGACAACGCGGACGGCAAAGCGGGCTCGTGCTACGGCGATTCCGGTGGCCCGGAGCTGGCGCGCGACGGGGACCGCTGGGTGCTGGTCGGGCTGGTCAGCCGGCCGGGCAACGGCTCGGCGACCTGCGCGACTGCGCCGTCCATCGCCACGTCTGTGGTCGCATACCAGCCGTGGATCGCGGAGAAGACGGGCTGACTCACTCCACGTTGGACGAATGGCCCGGGAACAGGTGTGCCTCCGGATTCAGGGCCACAGCGATGTTGTTGACCGCAGTGGCGGCTTCGCCGAATCCGGTGGCGATCAGCTTGACCTTGCCCAGGTACGCGGCGACGTCGCCGGCTGCGTAGACCCGCGGGCGGGCGGTCGCCATGGTCGAGTCGACGGAGATCGCCCGGTGGTCGATTTCCAGTCCCCAGCTTTCGATCGGGCCGAGGTCGGCGGTAAAACCGAGCGCCGCGACCACGGCGTCCGCGCGCAGCTGTTCGGTTTCGCCGCCTTTCACCGTGACGTCGACAGCGGTCAGCTCGCCGCCCGGCGCGGCCACGAAGCGGGTCACCTCGGCGTCGGTGACCAGGCGGACGCCCAGCTCGCGTACCTGCCGCACGATCGACTCGGCCGCGCGGAACTTCGCGCGCCGATGCACCAGCGTCACGCTCGCCGCGACCGGATGCAGTGCCAGGCACCAGTCGAAGGCGGAATCGCCGCCGCCGACCACGACCACGTGCTGCCCGGCGTGCGCGGCCAGCGACGGCACGAAGTGCACCATGCCGCGGCCGAGCCAGCCGTCTCCGGCGGGCAGCGGGCGTGGGGTGAACTCACCGATGCCCGCGGTGATCAGCACGGCGCCCGCGCGCAGGGTCTCGCCGCCGTCGAGGGTCAGTTCCACCCCGCCGTCGACGCTTTCCAGCTTCTCCGCCTTGCGCCCCAGCAGATAGACCGGATGCCACGGCTCGGCCTGCTCGACCAGGCCCTGCACCAGATCCCGGCCGCGGATGGCCGGGAACCCGCCGACGTCGTAGATCATCTTCTCCGGGTACATCGCGGTGACCTGGCCGCCCGGTTCGGGCAGCGAGTCGAGCACGGCCATGGACAGGCCGCGGAATCCCGCGTAGTAGGCGGCGAACAGGCCGGTGGGTCCGGCGCCGATGATCACGATGTCGTACGAATCCATGAAGCTCGCTCCAAAGCCAGTGGTGGGGTGGCGGTGATCGAGAACACATTTGAGAGTAGTCAGTGTGGCAACGCCACTCGGTTGAGGGCGGTGGAGGGGAGGAAGGCGGAGATAGTCCCGGTGCGGTAGCCGGGTGGGCGACGCCACCACGCCGTCGCACCGATTCGGGGCCAGAATCGGGGTATGGCTGAACAGGAATTCCGGATCGAACACGACACGATGGGCGAGGTCCGCGTCCCGGTCGACGCGCTCTACCGCGCGCAGACGCAGCGTGCGGTGGAGAACTTCCCGATCTCCGGCCGCGGTCTGGAGCGAGCCCAGATCCGCGCGCTCGGCCTGGTGAAAGCGGCTGCTGCCAGGGTGAACAAGCAGTTGGGCGTGCTGGACGCCGAAGTCGCGGACGCGATCGCCGCAGCCGCCGACGAGGTGGCCGAAGGAAAGCACGACGCGCACTTCCCGATCGACGTGTTCCAGACCGGTTCCGGCACCTCGTCGAACATGAACGCGAACGAGGTCATCGCCACCCTCGCCACCCGCGCGCTCGGCCGCGACGTGCACCCGAACGACCACGTCAACGCGTCGCAGTCGTCGAACGACACCTTCCCGACCACCATCCACGTGGCCGCCACCGAAGCCGTGCTGACCGACGTGATCCCCGCTCTGGAGCACCTCGCCGGCGCGATCGAGGCGCGCGCGCAGGAGTGGCAGGACGTGGTCAAGTCCGGGCGCACGCACCTGATGGACGCGGTCCCGATCACGCTCGGCCAGGAGGCGGGCGCTTGGGCGGCGCAGGTCCGATTCGGCATCGAGCGGCTGCGGTCCGGCCTGCCGCGGCTGGGCGAGCTGCCGATCGGCGGGACCGCGGTCGGGTCCGGGCTGAACGCGCCGGAGGGCTTCGGCGCCGCCGTGTCCGCCGAGCTGGCGAAGCTGACCGGGCTGCCGCTTGTCGAAGCTCGCAACCACTTCGAGGCGCAGGCGACGCAGGACGGCGTGGTGGAGACCTCCGGGCAGCTGCGCACGATCGCGGTGTCGCTGAACAAGATCGCCAACGACCTCCGCTGGCTGGGTTCCGGGCCGCGCACCGGGCTGGCCGAGCTGGCGCTGCCGGATCTGCAGCCGGGCTCGTCGATCATGCCGGGCAAGGTCAATCCGGTCATCCCGGAGGCGACGCTGCAGGTGGTGGCGCAGGTCATCGGCAACGACGCGGCGGTCGCCTTCGCCGGCGCCGCGGGCAACTTCCAGCTCAACGTGAACCTGCCGGTGATCGCGCGCAACGTCCTTGAGTCCGCACGGCTGATCGCGGCTGTCTCGCGGCTGTTGGCGGACAAGGTGTTCGCCGGGGTGACCGCGAACGTCGACCGCGTGCGGCAGTACGCCGAAGGGTCGCCTTCGATCGTTACGCCGCTGAACAAGTACATCGGCTACGAAGCTGCCGCAGCGGTCGCGAAGCAGGCGCTCAAGGAGCTGAAGACGATTCGTGAGGTCGTCATCGAGCGTGGGTTCGTGACGGACGGCAAGCTCACCGAAGCGCAGCTGGATGAGGCTCTCGACGTGCTGCGGATGGCGCGCCGCAGGCGGTAAACCCCCCACCGGTTCCGCCCCACCGTCCACATGCGACACCGTACAAAGCTGTGAAGGGACCCTTCACGGACGCTGAGAGGCTGTTGCGTTTTCGGTTTGGCTGGTTGGTGGCGGTTGTGGTTGGGGGGTTGTGATGGTTGGGCGGGGCCGCGGGCCCTGCCCATCACGTTGTCTGGGTGGTGGTGTGGGTGTGGGTGAACATG